>NZ_JAVKGT010000001.1:0-140605 GCF_031432335.1 Nesterenkonia flava
GACTCACCAGTCTCCTCGGCGTGTCACCCCGCCCCCACCTGAAATCCGAAGAGCCATCAAAGTGGGCAAGCAAGTAGACGTTCGTCGCCTGGATCGGTTGATCGCCTGGGCCGTCTTGAGGAACTGAATCTTCCCTGCGCTCCCATGAGGCACGCGAGGTTGTGGGATGAGAACGACGCCGTCGGGCGTTGGGACTGATTATGACCTCCACAGCACCTCGTCCCCTCTCACTGCTGGACCTCGCCCGCGTGCCTGAGGGAAGCAGCATCAGCGAAGGCATCGCCCGCTCCGTCCGGCTGGCCCAGACCGCAGACTCCCTCGGCTACACCCGTATCTGGTTCGCCGAGCACCACAACATGCCAGCCGTGGCGTCGTCGGCAACCTCGCTGCTGATTCAGCACATCGCCGCGAACACTGACACCGTGCGTGTGGGAGCGGGGGGCATCATGCTGCCCAACCACTCCCCTCTGGTCATCGCTGAGCAGTTCGGCACACTCGAGACGCTCTATCCCGGTCGCATCGATCTGGGCCTAGGCCGTGCCCCGGGCACTGACGGGGCCACCATGCGGGCCCTGCGGCGCGACGGCACTGAGGCTGACCGCTTCCAATCGGACATCATGGAGCTCAACGGCTACCTCACCGGATACAGTCGCATCCCGGGGGTCAACGCCTATCCAGGCTGGCGCACGAATGTGCCGCTCTACATCCTCGGCTCTTCACTGTACGGTGCTCAGCTCGCAGCCCAGCTGGGACTCCCCTACGCCTTCGCCTCGCACTTTGCCCCACAGATGCTGGAGCACGCCGCACACACCTACCGTGAGAATTTTGACGCCAGCCAGTCCCTCGCCGGCCCGGACGCCAAGCCGTACTTCATTGCCGCCGCCAACGTGATCGCCCACGACGATGCCGACCTGGCGGCCCAGCAGCGCCGCAAAGCTGAAGACGGCTGGATCAAGACCATGCTGGGCCGGAACAAGCACCTGAGCGCCGACGACGTCACCATGCTCCGCGATCATCCGGCGGGGCAGCAGGTGCTCACCATGCTCTCTCAGACGGTGTCAGGCACGCAGCAGGAGGTCTTTGACTGGCTGGGACGCTTTGCCGATACCGTGCAGGCCGACGAGCTCATGCTCGTCAACCTTGCCCCGGATGAGGACGTCCAGCACCGGACACTGGAGCTGCTGGCACCACAGCCGTCCTGAGGCACACCCCTGCTATCTGGTACCGCTGTTTCTGTCGCCTCCGCCAGAAGTTTCGACAGGAACAGCAGCACTCATGTCAGTCTCCGTAGAAGAGCCGCTCGAAGACCTGACGGGCTCGCCGGGTGGTGCGAAGGTAGTGCTCCTCGAAGTCCCTCGCACTGCCCGGCGGGAAGCCGCACCAGCGGGAGACCGCTTCCAAGTCATGTCGAGCGGATGGCAGCACATCGCTCGTCTTGCCGCTGTAGACCATGATCGCGGCTCGGACCCGGGTGCACAGCACCCACGCCTCGGCCAACGCCCGGGCATCATCGGGGGACATCAGTCCCTGGTCGACGAGAGCATTCACAGCGTCCATTGTGGATGTGGTCCGCAACACCCGCAGCTGATGCGCATGCTGAAGCTGCTCGAGCTGAATCAGCCACTCGACATCTGAGAGTCCGCCGCGACCGAGCTTGACGTGCCGTGCCGGGTCAGCGCCTCGGGGCAGCCGTTCGGATTCCACGCGCGCTTTGATGCGACGGATCTCGCGGACCTGAGCCGGCGACGGCGGCTCAGCGTAGCGGACGCCGTTGATCAGCTCGAGGAAGTCCTGGGCCAGCTGGTCGCTGCCGGCCACCGGCCGGGCACGCAGCAGCGCTTGACGCTCCCAGATCTCCATCCACCGCCGGTAGTACTCGGCAAAGGAGTCCAAGGACCTGGAGAGAGCCCCCTTCTTGCCCTCAGGACGCAGGTCTGCGTCCAGCTGGAGGGGAAACTCTCCGCGGACAGCCGGTTTCACCGGCTTGGAGAGCAGAGCGGTCAGTCGAGCCGCCAGCTTCTGAGCCTGGCGGTCTGCGGCGGAACGGTCAGCCCCGGGCAGTGCGCGGTGGACGAACATCGCGTCCATGTCCGAACCGTAGGCAATCTCCCGGCCGCCCTGCCGCCCCATGGCGACCACCAGGAATTCGATGTGCTGACCCTCGGCGGCGAAGACTTCCTCCTCGGCCACTCGCAGGGCACCGAGCGTCGCCACACGGTCTGTCTCGGCCAGTGCCCGGCCGACTTCCTCTACCTGCAGCAGACCGGCGGCGTCGGCGACGGCAGTACGCAGCACTTCCCGCTGCCTCACCAACCGCGCCAGACGCACCGCCGCCTCAGCATCCCCACTGTGCCGGGACAGCGCGTTCTGCACCTCAGTCCACTGCGTCTCGAATCCTCTGGGCCGCAGCTCCGCATCGTCACCCAGCCATTTAGCGGCCTCGGGCATGTGCTCGAGCATGTCGGAGATGAAACGGGAGCTTGACAGAACGTGGCACAGTCGCTCGGCCGCCACGGAGGAGTCCCGCAGCATCGTCAGGTACCAGGGGCTCTGCCCCAGAGACTCGCTGAGCCGCCGAAATGCGAGCAGACCCCGGTCAGGATCCACACCCTCGGCGAACCATCCCAGCATCACCGGCAGGATTCGACGCTGCAGCGTAGCCCGCCGGGAGACCCCCTGCGTGAGAGCCTCAATATGACGCATCGCGCCCTGCGGGTCCCGGTAGCCCAGAGCCGCCAGGCGAGCCTGCGCGGCTTCGGCCGAGAGCTTGACGTCGTCGTCGGAGAGCACCGCGGTGGTCGAGAGCAGGGGCCGGTAGAAGATGATCTCATGGAAGGCTGAGACCTCGCGGACCACCGCGCGCCACTGATTCAGCACGTCCTCCCCCGCAGGCCGCTTGCCGATGCCCGGAGGCAGAACAGAGGCCGCCAAGGCCCGCAGCTCAGCTTCCTTCTGAGGCATCAGATGGGTGCGGCGCATATTGATCATCTGAATGCGGTGTTCGTAGAGCCGCAGCTGCCGGTAGCACCGCGAGGCGGCCGCCGCGTCCTTGCTGGAGATGTACTCCCCGGCCTCCAGCGCAGCAATGGCTGACAGGGTATCGGGCACACGCAGCGACTCATCCACTCGCCCGTGGACCAGCTGCAGCAGCTGAATGGTGAACTCGATGTCCCGCAGGCCCCCGCGACCCAGCTTGATCTCCCGACCAGCGTGCTGGGCGGGGATGTTCTCGAAGACCCGACGACGCATGGCCTGGACGTTCTCCACGAAGCCTTCCGCGGCGGAAGACTGCCACACCATGGGTGAGACACCGGCCATATAGTCTTCGCCGAGGCTCAGGCTGCCCGCCAGCGGGCGCGCCTTCAGCTGAGCCTGAAACTCCCAGCCGTGAGCCCAGCGCCGGTAGTACTCCACGTGCGAGTCCAGAGTGCGCGAGAGTGGCCCGTCCTTACCCTCGGGCCGGAGGTTAGCGTCAATCTCCCACAGGGCGGGCTCCCCGACAGACGCTCCGAGCACCTTGGAGATGCCCGAGGCGAGCTCCACCGCCAGACGCCCGGCCAGTCCCCCTTCCAGATCATCGGGGGCACGGTGGACGAAGATGACATCCACATCAGAGATATAGTTCAGCTCCCGGGCTCCGCATTTGCCCATGCCGATCACGGCCAGCTCCACCTGGCCGGCCTCTCGCTGCCGGGAGGCGAGGTCGGCACGCGCCACAGCCAAGGCTGCATCAATCGCGGCCCCCGCGGCGTCGGCCAGCTGCCGGGAGATCAGGGGCTGGATCGCCAACGGGTCTGGTGCAGCCAGGTCCTGCAGGGCGATGTGCGTCAGCTGACGCCGATAGGCCACGCGCAGTGCGGTGGCAGCCTCCTGCAGGCTGCGGGTCTCTCCGAGACAGGCCTGCGGCATGCGATCCTCAGGGTCTGCGCCCACTACGGCCATCAGACGTTGCCGCAGGGACTGGAGGCTCAGCACCCCCCTCTCCTCCTCGGGGAGCTGCTCCGCAGAGTCCGGCCCGGAGTCCTCCCAGAGAAGGTCCGTGTGGTCGGGATGGCGAATCAGGAACTCCCCAAGCGCCTGGGAGGCTCCGAGCAGCCGAACCAGCGGCACGGCCCGTCGGTAGCCGTCGTCGGGATCCGCAAAGAGCCCGGCGAGATCCGGGGCGCGCTCCAGCAGCCGTATCAGCAGCAGAAGAGCCTTGTCCGGCTGGGGAGCTTCGCGGAAGCAGGCCACCAGCGCCGCCGTGTCGAGGTCCTCAAGCTGGGCGTCGTTCAGGAAGCTCTGAGCGCGCTCGAGCTCCTGGAATCCGGCGGAGATGAGATCACGGGCTGAGGGCTGCGGCATAAACCAGAAGTGGGATCAGATCATGCCCAGGTAACGGTTGATCTCCCAGGGCGAGACGTTTACGCGGTACTCATCCCACTCCTGCTGCTTGTTACGCAGGAAGTTCTCGAAGACCTGCTCCCCAAGAATCTCGGCCACCAGCTCCGAGTCCTCCATCTGACGCAGCGCCTCATGCAGGGTTCCCGGCAGAGGCTTGATCCCCAGAGCCTTACGCTCGGCCGTGGTCAGGCCCCAGACGTCCTCGGTAATGGCCTCGCCCAGCTCATACTCCTCGCGAATGCCCTTCAGCCCCGCGCCGATGGCAACGGCGTAGGCCAGGTAGGGGTTGGCGGAGGAGTCGATGCCGCGGAACTCCACGCGTGCGGAGCCGCCCTTGGTGGGCTTGTGCAGCGGCACACGGACCAGTGCGGAGCGGTTGTTGTGGCCCCAGGAGACGTGGCTGGGGGCCTCTCCCCCGCCCCACAGGCGCTTGTAAGAGTTCACGAACTGGTTGGTGACAGCGGTGAACTCGGGGGCGTGGGTGAGCACACCGGCAATGAACTGACGTGCCGTGGTCGAGAGGTTGTACTCGGCGTTGGGGGCGAAGAAGGCGTTGGTGTCGCCCTCGAAGAGACTGAAATGGGTGTGCATGGCCGAGCCAGGGTGTTCGGAGAACGGCTTAGGCATGAAGGTCGCGTACTTGTCGTAGGACAGCGCCACCTCTTTGACGATCGTGCGGAAGGTCATGATGTTGTCCGCGGTCGTCAGGGCATCGGCGTAGCGCAGATCGATCTCGTTCTGGCCCGGGCCCACCTCGTTGTGGCTGAACTCCACGGAGATGCCCACGGCCTCAAGCATGTTGACGGTGTGTCGGCGCAGGTCCTGGGCCACGGAGCCGGTGATGTGGTCAAAGTACCCGGCCCGGTCGGCCGGTACGGGCTCGCCGTTGCTGCCGGGCTCCTCAGAGTTCAGCAGATAGAACTCGATCTCCGGGTGGGTGTAGCAGGTGAATCCCATCTCTGCGGCGGCGTCGAGCTGGCGGCGCAGCACATAACGAGGATCTCCGGCGGCAGGCTCCTGGTCCGGAGTCAGGATGTCGCAGAACATGCGCGAGGTCGGCTCTTCCTCCCCCCGCCAGGGAAGGATCTGGAAGCTGGAGGGATCCGGCTTCAGCAGCATGTCGGCCTCGAAGACGCGGGAGAGCCCTTCGATCGAGGACCCGTCAAAGCCCAGTCCCTCCGCGAAGGCGCCTTCGACCTCAGCAGGCGCCAGCGCCACTGACTTCAGGGAGCCGACCACGTCGGTGAACCAGAGGCGCACGAAGCGAACATCGCGCTCCTCGATGGTGCGCAGTACGAATTCCTGCTGACGGTCCATTCCTCTACGGCCTCCTGAGACTGGCGGGCTTGCACCTACTTGCTTCCTCGCGCTCCTACTCTAACGCTTCCAGTAGGCTGTGGGGCATGTCATCCCCCGAGCATGCGGCCCCCACCGGTGCCGAGCAGAGCGCCCCGTACGGCGCCGGTGCCCCTGAGCAGTCCACGTCCCTGACGCCCAAGCGTGTGCGCACCGTCCACCTGCAGCAGTTCAAGGAGACGGGACAGAAGTTCTCCATGCTGACCGCGTACGACGCGATGATCGCCGGAGTCTTTGACGAGGCGGGCATCGAAGTTCTGCTGGTGGGCGACTCCGCCGCGAACGTCATGATGCGCCGCGGCACTACGCTGCCCATCACCGTCGACGAGATGCTCGTCTTCTCCAAGAGCGTCGTCAATGGCGCCTCGCGCGCCCTGGTGGTGGCCGACCTCCCCTTCGGTTCCTATGAGGCTTCCCCCGCCCAGGCGGTGGAGACGGGGGTCCGGTTCCTCAAGGAGTCAGGAGTGCACGCGGTCAAGATGGAGGGCGACGCCACGATGGCTCCTCAGGTGCGCGCCATGGTCTCCGCGGGCATCCCGGTGGTGGGGCACGTGGGCTTCACGCCACAGTCCGAACACGCGATGGGCGGCTACCGGGTCCAGGGCCGCGGTGAGGCCGCCGCGCAGGTACTCGCCGACGCACGCGCTATGGAGGAGGCCGGCGCCTTCAGCGTGGTGCTGGAGATGGTGCCCAGCGAGGTTGCGGCCGAGGTCGAGTCGGCGCTGCGCATTCCCACCATCGGCATCGGAGCAGGAAACGCCACAACAGGCCAGGTGCTCGTCTGGCAGGACATGCTGGGACTGAACAACGGACGTCTGCCGAAGTTCGTCAAACAGTACGCCGACCTGCGCGGGGTGATCTCCTCAGCAGTCAGCAGCTACCGCCGGGATGTGCTCAGCGGAGAATTCCCGGCGCCTGAGCACGGCTTCGAGTGAGGCACGACGACGTCACCTGGCGTCGTCGTTCTCCTCCTCCTCATCCCAGCGTTCATTGTTGGCCTTGACCCGCTCCAACGCAGCAGCTGCGTCCTCCGGGGTGGCATAGGGACCCAGAAGGTGTTTCCAACTGGACTGGGGGCCCTCTTCGATCTGGGCTGTGCGCACGTTGTACCAGTACTCGGTCATGGCTTCAGGGTACGCCGCCTGCCAGCAGATTCAAGTACTGCCGCCGAGTACTCCTGCACGAGGCGAACGCGTAGGATGGCGGCCATGGCCTCAGCGATCTCCACCGCCCCCGTGGGCACTCTGACCAAGGGCACGCTCTCTCGCGAACGGCCGGTTCCCGGCCACATCGACAAGCCCAATTACGTGGGGCTTTCCGAACCGCCGCGCTACACCGGACCGGACGTCTTCGACGCGGAGACGATCGACCGTATCCGCCGAGCCGCACGGCTGGCCGCCGATGCCATGGTCGCCACCGGAGAGCACATCAGGCCCGGCGTGACCACGGACGAGCTCGACGCGTTTGCCCATGAGTACCTCATTGAGCGCGGGGCGTATCCCAGCTGCTTGAACTACAAGGGCTTCCCCAAGTCGATCTGCACCTCGGTCAACGAGGTGGTCTGCCACGGGATCCCCGATTCGACGGTCCTGCAGGACGGGGACATCGTGAATCTGGACATTACCGCCTACCTCGACGGAGTTCACGGTGACCACAACGTCACCTTCCTGGTCGGGGACGTGGACGAGGAGTCCCGCCTGCTCGTTGAGCGCAGTCATGAAGCCATGATGCGCGGCATCCGCGCGGTCAAGCCCGGCCGGCCCATCAACGTGATCGGTCGTGCCATCGAGGTCTATGCCCGGCGCTTCGGCTACGGGACGGTGCATGAGTTCATCGGCCACGGCGTGGGGCCGGCCTTCCACACGGGACTGGTCATACCCCATTACGACGCGGCACCGGACTACTCGCAGCCCCTGGAGCCCGGAATGGTCTTCACCGTGGAGCCGATGCTCACGCTGGGCACCCGACACTGGGACCTGTGGGAGGACGGCTGGACGGCGGTGACCCGTGACCGAAAGCGCACCGCACAGTTTGAGCACACGGTGGTGGTCACCGAGGAGGGCGCCGAGATCCTCACGCTGCCTTCCTCGGCGGACAGCTGAAGATTCCACCAGCACTGCCCGCGCTTCGGACCGGGGCGCTGCTCCCGCCCTGAGCGCGGGGGCGGTATACTGTACCCGCATTCCGGCGCAGCGTGGCGCTGTCTTTCCGTACCCCCTTCACTCGCCCGCGGAGAACTATGACCAAGCCAGACCAGACATCGCCCGCTGCAGAATCACTCGGCCCGGCCAGCGCCACTCTGCCTGAGCTGCCCAAGCGTGCCATCGGCATCGACGTGGGCGGTACCGGTATCAAGGGCGGCATCGTCAATCTCCGCAAGGGCAAGCTCATCGGGGAGCGCTTCCGCATCCCCACGCCCAAGCCAGCCACGCCTCAGGCCGTGGCCGAGGTGATCGCCACCATTCTCGAGGAGCTCCTCCAGCGCGAGAAGGCTCCTGCTGAGCAGGAACTGGCAGTGGGCGTGACGTTCCCGGGCATCGTCATCGACAATGTGGTTCTCTCGGCCGCCAATATCGATGACTCCTGGCTGGAGTGTGACGCGGCGGCTCTGCTGAAGCACCTTCCCGGCCACGTCTCCACGATGAACGACGCCGACGCCGCCGGACTGGCTGAGGCACGGTACGGCGCCGGAGCCAACCGCGAAGGCACCGTCATGATGATCACCCTGGGCACGGGCATCGGCTCGGCGTTGGTGCACGACGGAGTCCTGGTGCCCAACTCGGAGTTGGGGCATCTGGAGTTTGAAGGCGTGGTGGCCGAGACCAAGGTCTCCGCGGCCGCCCGCGAACGCGCCGATATGCCCTGGGATGAGTACGGAGAGACTCTGCGCCGGTACCTGAGGCACGTCGAGCGCATCCAGCCCACTGGCCTCTTCATCATCGGGGGCGGGATCTCCAAGCGCAGCGAAGACTTCCTTCCCCAGGTCACGGGACTGCGCGCTGAAGTGGTCCCAGCGGCACTGCAGAACAACGCCGGCATCGTGGGCGCGGCACTCTATGCGGCAGAACAGGCACGCCTGGCGGAAACGCGTCCTCAGCGCTGAAGAGGGTCCCCACCCAAGGTCTAGTCCACCGGACTCCACTTGCTTGTGCTGCCCGTAGAGGCGAAACGCTCTCGGAAGGCGCTCGGTGGCATCCCCAGGCGGTGCACGAAAACCCGTCTCAGTGTTTCGGGGGTCTGAAATCCTGACCGTTCGGCTGCTGCGGCCACGGCCTCTCCCTGAAGCAGGAGGGCTTTAGCGGTCTCCAGTCGAATCCGTTCAACACATTTCGCGGGCGTCATCCCTAGCTCTGCCTGAAACAGCCGAGTCAGGTGTCGCGAACTGACGCCTGCCATCTTCGCGAGTTCATGGGTGCCGTAGTTCCCTTGGGGATGCGCCGAGACGGACTGCACGATGCGCTTCACGCTCTCGCCCGTACCGCGGGAGAGCTCCAGCAGGGTGGAGAACTGGGACTGCCCGTCTGGGCGCCTCATGTACACGACGAGCTGCTGGGCCACCTGTCGAGCCAGTTCAGGCCCATGGTCAGCCTCCACGATCGACAAGGCGAGGTCAATCCCAGAGGAAACACCGGCAGAGGTGTGAAACTTGCCGTCCTGCAGGAACAGCGCATCTGAGATCACTTCGACTCCGGGACTGACCCTGGCGAGCAAGGCTGCGTGAGCCCAGTGAGTCGTTGCACGCCGTCCCTCCAATGCACCTACCGACGCAAGGAGGAAAGCTCCTGTGCACACCGACGCCACGCGATCTGCGACGGAGACCAAGTGTGCCGTCGCAGATCGTAGCTCAGCAGATAAAGCGCCTCGTGGGAGTGAGTCTCCCCCGGGGATGACCACAGTACCGGCGGTCGCAACGTTGAGAGCCGCGCTGCCCGCCTGCAGGTGAAGACCGACAGATGTGCCTACCTCGTCTCCGTTCGGCGACACGTAGGTGAGGTCATACTCCGCCCCGAGACGGGTCGCTTCGGCGAAAACCTCCGCCGGG
This sequence comes from Nesterenkonia flava, assembly GCF_031432335.1. Lineage (NCBI taxonomy): Bacteria > Bacillati > Actinomycetota > Actinomycetes > Micrococcales > Micrococcaceae > Nesterenkonia > Nesterenkonia flava. Next base: position 9,782 of record NZ_JAVKGT010000001.1, read on the forward strand.
CCCGCCACGTCCAGGTGCTTCACGCCCTGGAAGACGAGGAAGACGATGCGGTGCTTGGCCATAGCCTAATCATGACGCTTCGCGTGGGCCCGTCAAGTCAACTGTGTGCCGGCGTTCCGGGACGCAGTGTCCGGTTTTGTGGGATTTCAGTCCCTTTCACCCCTGTCTCAACAGAGATCGGTCTGTGAGTCTGGAGATCACCGCCGAAGGCGGCGGTCTTCACCCTCACTCATCCAAGGAGCCTCATGTCTGAGACGATCGCTGGGGTCACGATCCCCGACACAGCCCTGGTGCGCGATGCCACGTCACTGGTTCGCGATACCGCGGACGAGACCATTTTCCACCATTCGCGCCGTGTCTTCCTCTGGGGGATGCTCACATCCAAGGCCCGCGGTATGGAGGTCGATCCCGAGCTCGCCTACGTCGGTGGACTCTTCCATGACCTAGGCCTGACCAGCGCCTATCGAAGCACCCACCGCCGCTTCGAGATCGACGGCGCAGAGGCTGCGTACACCTTCCTTCGCGACCATGGTCGCTCGGAGCAGGAAGCTCGTGCCGTGTGGCTCGCTATCGCTCTGCACACCACGCCTGAGGTCCCCATGTACCTCGCTGCTGAGATCGCCGTTGTCACCCTCGGCGTCGAAACTGATGTCCTGGGCTTTCACCTAGACGACCTTACGGAGGAACAGCGAACGGAAGTCACTGCGGCGCACCCGAGACCGGACTTCAAGGAGAAGATCCTCAGGGCCTTCTACGACGGCATGGCCGACCGCCCCGAGACTACTTTCGGCACCATGAACGACGACGTCTTGTCGCATTTCGACCCCTCATTCCAGCGAAAGAACTTCGTCGACATCATCAAGTCCAGCGCTTGGCCAGAATAGGCAACTAGAGAAGTACGAGTGGCAAACCCTGCGGTAGTCGCTGTATGAAAGGGTCCTTCCGCAAGGGAAACTGGACCGATCTGATCGGTGCGCCCGGAGGGACTCGAACCCCCGACACCTGCGGTGTAAACGCAGTGCTCTAACCAACTGAGCTACAGGCGCGCGGCTTGCCCAGACGGGCGAGGCAGCAAGGAGAAACTATAGCAAACTCCGCCGTCGGGGGCGCAGCGACTTTCCGGCCGCCTCACGCGTCCCCACCTGCAACGGACGCGTGAGGCTATGTCGTGAAGGCGCTGCGACCGGTGACAGCCCGGCCCACGATCAGACTGTTGATCTCATAGGTACCTTCAAAGGTATAGAGCGACTCGGCATCAGCATGGAAGCGTGCCACATGGTGCTCCAGGAGGATGCCGTTGCCTCCCAGGATCTCCCGGCCCAGGGCAGCGGTCTCACGCATCTGGCGCGTCACCCAGCTTTTGGCTAGTGCGGCCTCCGCCTGGCTCACCGGCGCGCCGGTCTCCTCCTCCCGCTGGGCCAGGCGCACTGCTACGCCCAGCGAGGCGTTGAGGTTCCCCAGCATGCGTGCCAGCTTCTCCTGCACGAGCTGAAATCCCGCGATGGGCCTCCCAAATTGCTCCCTTTCCCGCGCGTAGGCGAGGGTGTGCTCGTAGACCCCGGCTTGGAGCCCGACGGCGTTCCAGACCACGTCCGGCCGCAGCTGGCGGAAGGCGCGATTGAGGTCGGCGAAGGAGTTGATGCGTGGCAGCCTCATCTCCTCGGCCACCTCGACCTCGTGCAGACGGATCCGGGCGTTACCGACCATCCGCAGTGAGGTCTTCCCGGTCATGCGCTCGATGTCCACTCCGGGTGCATCAGCCGGGACCCGAAAGACCTTCACCTGAGCGTCGGCGGTGTCCACCGCGGCCACCAGCAGCACCTGGGAGAGTTCGGCGTTACCAATCCATTTCTTCTCACCGCGCAGCACCCAGGTGTCCCCGCGTCGCTCAGCACTGGTGCTGAGTCCTCCGGCTACGTCCGAGCCATGCTCAGGTTCCGTGAGAGCAAAGCAACCGGTGACCCGGAACTCTTCAATCTCCGGCCGCAGGTTCGCGTACTCCTGCTCGGGGAGGCCGACACGCATGACCGTGTTGAACATGCCGATCTGACCCCCGATGAGGATGGCCAGTGAGCCGTCCATCCGGGAAAGCTCCGCGTTGCGCACCCCCACGAACAGCGGCCGCAGGTCCTCGCCTGCGGGCAGCTCCGCTGGTCGCACTAGACCTTCCCGCACGTACTCCTCGCGCAGCACGTGCGGCGTCAGACCCTGGTCCCAGTGCTCAGCCAGGGCGGGCTGGGCCTTTTCCACCAGGAATCGACGTTGCCGCATCAGGGCCTGGTGCTCGGTGTCGGTGAGGAGGCTGGACCATGAGAGAAAGTCTCCCTCGCCCAGCAGCTTGTCCCGGGACGGAGGCGCGGACGTCATGAGGCGGTCTCCCCGTGAACCGCCCGGCTGGCTGTCTCCTTGACTCGACGCATGTTCAGCTTGCCTGCGGGTGTGCGCTCAAGACTGTCACGCACCACGATCGTGCGCGGCTTCTTGTATCCGGCCAGTCGGCTCCCCACCCATTCCTGGAGGGCCTCGGGCGTCACTGATGCGCCCTCGTCCACCGCGACGACGGCGGAGACCCGCTCCCCCAGCCTCTGATCCGGCAGCCCGAAGACCACGGCGTCATGGACACCGTCGAACTCCAGCAGCACCTCCTCCACCTCAGCAGGGAAGACTTTCTCCCCGCCGGTGTTGATCACCGCCGAGCCGCGTCCGAGGAACTCGATGTAGCCGTCATCAAGCACCTGCACGTAGTCTCCGGGCCTGGCGTGACGGACTCCGTCGATCACCGGATAGGTGTCACGGCTCTTTTCGGGATCGTTGAGGTAGCCCTTCGGCAGCGCGCCGCGGAAAGCCAGGATGCCCTTGGCGCCGACTTCTGTCTGCACCTGGCGCAGGCTGTCGTCAAGCACCACGGCGTCGGCAGTCAGGCGGAATCGTGCCGGCAGATCGTCCTCTGATCCTGTGATGGCCATGGCAAACGGCCCGCCCTCGCTGGAGGCGAGGATGTCCATGACCGTCAAGGACCTGAGGCGGTGCAGCCGGGCCTTGGTTTCGTCTCCGAAGCGCATGCCCGAGCTCATCACCGAATTAACAGCCAGCCGCTCGCGCTCCGGATGCCGCTCTAGCGCTTCGGCGATGGGAAGGGCGACGGCGTCGCCGGCAACCACCAGCTGCGTGACCTGGTGCTTCACCGCGAGGTCTGCAGCAGCATCCGCGTCCAGGCTCGGATTGGGATTGACCACGACCGTGCCGCCTACGTTGAGCGTGTTGGCTGACATGAAAAGGGCTGTGGCGTGGATGAACGGCGCCAGCGGAAGGGTCCGCACCACTGGCGTCCGGGGATCGGTGGCGATGTCCACCGCCTGCTCAAGCGTCTGGGGCGGGGTGAGGCCTAGAGGTGTGTAGGTGGAGGTCTCCTGAATATCCATCAGATCGCCCAGCCCCCAGACCACTGCTTTGGGGCGGCCCGTGGTCCCGCCGGTGAAGATGTAAAGCTCGGCGTCCTTGCTCAGGTGTCGATGCGGCAGCGGTTCAGGCTGTTCCTGAAGCAGTGCCTCGAAGCTCAGCGCCCCCTCGGGACCAGGTTCCTGCGGCGCCTTGGCGTACTCGCCGTCATCGATCTCGAGCCAGAGCTGGGGTCCGCGCTCACCCAAGAGGTGCTGGGCGGCGCGGACCTTCGCTCGGGATGAGGCTCGGTAGAGGAACGCCCGCGGTGCGGCGACGTCCACCAGTTCGGCGATCTCCGCGGCGCGGTACCGGTAGTTCATCGGTGCGGGCGTGGCTTCCAGCTTCAGACACGCGTAGAACGCGATGAGAAACTCCGCCGTATTGTGCAGGTAGAAGCCCACCGTGTCACCGGCGCCGATTCCCTGCGCGGCGAAGTAGGCGGCCACGCGACCGGCCTGCTCGTCGAAGGTCCGGTAGTCGTAGTGGCGGGTTCCGGCCACCACTGCTGGCAGCTCCGGGCGGCGTTCAGCGATTCCTTGCCATACATTGGCGTGATTCTCATGCACGGTGCGCTCACCCCTGGGAGTTCTGCGACTCCGACGCCGCGGGGTGCTCACGGGGATCGGGCTTGGGCGGCATGCCTGAGGGCTGGGCGTGAGAGGCGAACCGTTCGCTCCAGGCCCGAGCAATGCCCGCGGTGCTCCAGCCGCCAGGCTCGTCAGCGGTGATCAGCTCGCCGGGGTGGGAGTACAGGGTGAGGCGGTCACCTCCCAGGCCGATGGCCTGCCCGGTGACGCCCTGGGCATCGTCGGAAGCCAGCCAGGCGATCAGCGGCGCCACATCCTCCGGACCGCCCAGTGCATGGTCCTGGCGTGCGGCCTGGGGCAGCGCCACGCCCTGCTCATAGGCCTCGGCCCATTCCTTATAGACGGGAATTGTGGCGGTCATCGCGGTCATCGCGGTAGGCACCACAACGTTGACGGTAATCCCGTCCCGGGCGAGTTCCATGGACCAGGTCCTGCCCAGGGCGACGATCCCGGCCTTGGCGGGAGCGTAGTTGGACTGCCCGAAGGAACCGAACTGCCCTGCCGGTGATCCGATGAGGATCAGACGGCCCCCTTCGCCCTGGCTGCGCATGTGCTCCACCGCGGCGCGACCGCAGGTCCAGGTGCCTTTCAGATGAGTTTCGATGACGGCGTCGAAATCCTCCTCGCTCATCTTCCAGGTGACGCGATCCCGCAGAATACCGGCGTTGGTCACCATGATGTCCAACCGCCCGAACGTGCTGACGGCCTGATGGACCAGGTCCTGCGCCACGGCAAGGGGACCGATGCGAGCGGCCACGGCCAGCGCCTGACCGCCCTCGGCGGTGATCGAGGAGGCAACCTCCTCGGCGGAGGCCTCGTCGGCGTCATTGACGACGACGGCGGCGCCGGCAGCTGCCAAGGCAAGTGCGTAGCAGCGGCCCAGCCCCCGGCCAGCGCCGGTCACGATGGCAACCTTGCCCTGCAGCAGGCTCTCGCCCACTCGGTCGGAGAAGTCTGCGTAGGTCTGAGTGTCCTGTGTCATGGTGTCCTTCAGCGGTAGTAGCGCAGGACCTGCTGGGCTGCGCAAGCGGGCTTGTCATTGCCTTCGACGTCCCACACCAGATCGGCGTGGACCTGGTAGCCGCCGGCAATCTCCTTGACGTCGGTCACGGTGCCGTGGAGTCGGATACGTCCGTCCACCGGCACCGGCGCGGGGAAGCGCAGCTTGTCGAGGCCGTAGTTGATGCCAGAGCCGATCTCGGTCACCTCGAACACTTCGGCCATCAGCGGCACCACGCGGCTCAGGGTGAGGTATCCGTGGGCCACGACGGTGCCAAACGGGCTGTTCCGCCCGGCCTCGGGGTCCACATGGATCGGATTGTGGTCCCCAGAGACCTCGGCGTAGAGATTGATGTCCTCCTGGGTGATTCGCTGCCATGACGAAGGCCCGAAGGTTTTGCCGACGAGCTCGGGAAGCTGATCGATGGTGACGGAGAGACGGTTCTGGGCTTCTTCTGCCATAGGGGCTCCTCGTGTTCGTGCCGCCGCCGCGGGGGCGTGACGACGATTGATCTAGGTCACATTCAGTATCAGGCCGCCTTAATCAGACGTCAAGGGAGGTTTCCACCTGCAGGAGGGTCTGCGGGAAAGCCCTTGCGCCCGTGGTGAAGTTATGCTGAACACCACCCCTTGACCGCCCGTCCGGAAGTGAAGGTATGACCCAACTCTCTGAGAACCCCCCGCAGCAGCCGCTGCCGGGCGGGTGGTTCCTCTACATGCTGAAGCTCATCGAGACGGGCCTTCGGCCCTCCCTGGAGTCCGCACTGTCGGCACACGGGTTCACCACGGCCCAGTACACCGCCCTCTCAGTGCTGCGGGTGCGCCCGGGCATCACCTCCTCCGAACTGGCACGCCGCTCGTTCGTGAAGGCTCAGTCGATGGCCGAGACCGTAGCCAGTCTGCAGAGCAGAGGATTAGTGCAGCGGGAGCAGGACCCCACTCATGCCAGGCGCCTTCTGCTGCACCTGACCGATGAGGGTGCCGCGGCACTGGCCGCGGTCGAGCAGCCGGTGACAGAAGCGGAGGCGGCCGTTCTTGCCGGGCTCAGTGACGCCTCACGTGCACAGTTGGCCTCGACACTGCGTACTCTGCGGCACAATCTTCAGGGTCTCAGCGATTAAATCGCTCCCCACCTCACCGAACACCGGAGTCCCGCGCCCTCGGACGGGCCGGCAGGAGAGCCCTCAACGACCTCTTCCGGAGGGCACCCTTCCACACCCCCAGACCATAGGCGGCGTCGTCGAGGCGTCGCGCTGCAGCAAAGCGCAGGGCATCCATCTCCGGCTTCAGCCGGACGTACTCCCAGGCCGCTTCAGCCACGGCCGCCACCACGAGTAGCCGCCGGGCCCTCCTGGAAAGGATGCCGGCAGCGGCGAGCCCCGGCCACCAATGCCGCACCGCCAGAGCAAGTCCCTGCCCCACCGCAGCACCGAGGCCGAAGCAGGTGAGCTGGCCGGCCAGGCGCGCGCGTGAGGATAGACTCGGCACGGCGTGCTTGAGACGGTGCATATTTGCCGCCGTGGCAACGGCAGTCACGAGGCCAGCAACGGGAAGGGACCACCGCCGCTGACAAGCCACTGCCATCAGCACCCCAGCCGCCCAGGGCGACATCACCGCCGGCGCAACGAGGTCTCCGTGACGCTGAGCCAGCAGAGCGGCCCCGGTGCCGTATAGATGCTTGCGACTCAACCAGCTGCGCATAGACGTGCGGTGCTCATGCTCGACGATGACTCGGGGCTCGTACCGAATGCGCCATCCTGAAGCAGCCAGCCGCCAGATCAGATCCACGTCTTCAGCCACCCGCATGCCGTCCTCGAATCCACCGCCGAGTGCCTCCCTGCGAGCCAGCAGACACGTGGTCGACAGCCAGGACTGGGTGGAGTGGGGCCGCACCAGTGACGGTTCGGGCCCGTGGTCCAGCGAGGAACGGATGTTCTCGTAGCGCTGCACCCAACCTCCATGAGGAGTCGACGGCGCTCTGCTCGCTGATGCGGGTCGGTGCCCGGACCGGCCGTCGGCGTCTGGACCGAGGCCCAGTACACGCGGGGCCACCGCCGCCAGTCTCGGGTCCGCGAAGTGCCGCAGCAGGACATCAATGCACCCCTCAGACACCACCACATCCGTATCAACGAAAAGTACGTAGGGGGTGCGCACCCGGGCCAGTCCGGTGTTGCGCGCTGCCGCAGGGCCTCTGTTGACGTCGCAGGTGATGACCTCCGCTCCGAAATCCCGGGCGAGCGCGACGATGTGCTCGCTCTGCTCGCCGGAAGCGTCATCGACGACGACGACGGCAGAGTCGGGTAGCGCGGTCGTAATGCTCCTGAGCAGGCGGTGCAGCTGATGCAGGCGCCGGTAGCAGGGTATGACGACGGTGACTTCAGAGAGATCAGCTGCCGGCAGGGTCCGCGGATCAGGGTCCCCCAGGCCGGCGCGCACCAAGTATCCTCCCAGCTGACGCGTGGTGGCGTCAGTGACCGTCACCGCGAGCCGTGGCCGGCCAGTGGAGGCCCGCTGGCCGCGGCGGTCCTCGCCCTGTGGGGCGGCAGCTGGCCGAAGAGCTCCCGCTGCCGCCGGACTCAGCGTGGCCACTCGTGCCGGCGCTCCGCCCATGAGCACTCTGCCGCCCTCGAAGACATAGGTCCCCGCGTGGAGGGTCACGACGGCCCCTTGGGGTAGAACAAGATCCCCCGCGCCCATTGCGCTCACCCCTGTTGAGGCAGGGACAGGCATCCGGATTCGGCCTGGTCCCAGGCGAGGTATCGACGGTGGATACTGGCGACGACGGCGTCGAGCAGTTCCTCACCCTCGCGGGCTGTGGCACCGGTGGGGTCCCCGAGCACCCCGTTGGGCGAGACGGCCAGCACACCGCCGCTCATCAGCTGAGGAAGAATCTTCTCCAGGGGCTCGGTGACGCCTCGTTCCGCCTTATCCATCTGGACCCGGTCTGGTGCGATGTGCAGCATGAGGGACGTTTCGATCCGCCCCGCGTGGGCGTCCTCCTCGGGTCCCGGCAATCCGTATCCGTTGGCGCAGGGTATCCAAGCCACATCGCGCCCCTCATACCGCAGCTGGGGGACTGCCTGAGACAGCGATGCCACATTGCCGCCATGGCCGTTGACGATGATCAGCTGCGAGGCCCACTCCAGGGCAGAGCGTCCGTACTCGACCAGCACAGCCCCCAGTGCCTCGTGACCAATGGACACGGTGCCGGCGAATCCGGCGTGCTCGCCGCTGGCGCCGTAGGTCAGCGGCGGTGCCACGAGCACCTCGGCGCCGGATTCTTCCAACCGGGCGCCGAGACCCATTGCCACGGCTTCGGCGATCACGGTGTCCGTGTCTACCGGCAGATGCGGGCCGTGCTGCTCGGCGGAGCCCAGCGGGAGAAGCAGCACCGGACGTCCGATCTCGGGCCACGGATGTTGCGTCAGTCGCCGCGGAGTCTGTGTCCCAGCTGCGGATTCCGACGTCACGACCGGCTCGCCGCAGAGGCTGGCGCTGGCTTGGGCACCGGCACCCGCCCATTGGCCGCGGCATTGGTGTCGGCAGCGGTGCGGCTGGAAGAGTTCTTGCTGTCCACCACCGCCCCGGAGAGTTTCCCGGGGTCCCCCAGCCGCAGGAAGAAGCCTTCTGGGACCACCAGGTCCTCGGGGGAGAGTTCGTGGATGGAAGACTTGCCCTGGCCCAGCACCGCCGAGTCCAGCCCTCCGCGCAGAATGTCCAGCACGTTCTCCACACCAGCCTGGCCATTAGCAGCCAAACCCCAGAGGTAAGCGCGTCCAATCATCACCGCTTTGGCCCCCAGGGACAGTGCTTTGGCAACGTCAGAGCCGCGGCGGATGCCGCCGTCGAGGAGGACCTCGATCTCGTCTCCCACGGCTTCGGCGATTCCTGGCAGCACGCGGATCGTGGCCGGCGTCGTGTCGAGGTTATTGCCGCCGTGGTTGGAGACGGAAATAGCAGTGACTCCGGCGTCGACGGCCCTCTTGGCGTCGTCGATCCGGGTGACGCCCTTGAGCATGAAGGGTCCGTCCCACTGCTCGCGCAGCCACGCCACGTCCTCCCAGGTGGGCGGGGGGGTGCCCATCCATTCGCCGTAGGCCCCGAAGAACGTGGGAGCCTCTCCCCCGGGTGCCTGCAGGTTCGGCGCCGTGAGGTCGGGCACCCGGCCGGTCTTGAGGAAGGTGTAGAGCCATTTGGGACGCGTTACGGCCTGGGGAGCGAACTTTGCGGCAGTCTTCAGATCCAGCCGCTCGGGAATCCAGGGGCTGCCCCAGTCCCGGCCGTTGGAGAAGGACCAGTCAAGGGTCGCAATAATGCCCTTGGCGCCCGCGCGCTTAGCGCGCTCCAGCCGCTGGAGGATCTGGTCCTTGGTGCCGCACCAGTAGATCTGGAAGAGCGTATTCTCATTGGCTTCCGTCACCTCGTCAATGGGCTTCGACGCGAACGAGCTCAGCCCCATGATGGTTCCGCGATTCGCGGCGGCGCGCGCCACCGCCACTTCACCCTCAGGATGCACCGCTTGAACACCCGTAGGAGAGATGAGCACCGGCATCGAGATCGGGATGCCCATGACCTCTGTGCTGAGTTCGCGGTGAGGCTTGTGCCCAGCAACGTGCGGAGCAAAGCCGATCTGGGCGAAAGCGTCCTGATTCGCCTCAATGGTCACGCCCTTTTCCGACCCTGCAACGAGGGCTCCGTAGACAGAGGGCGGAAGGTACTTCTTCGCGCGCTTCTGAGCAATCGCGACCGTCTCAAACCATGCGTTGGCCATCAGCAGTTTCTCCGTGTCAAATGGGGGGGGTGGGTCTCAGGGGGTGGTGCGCGTCGGCGGGGCGAATCCTGCCAGCGGGCTCTCGTTGCAGGCAGACACCGGCGGGGCGCTGGGAGCAGGGGGCCCGCTGCCGATGCTGACCGCCACTTTGCGGTTGGTCATGGGACGCGCCGGTGACTTGCGCGGACGCGGGGGCGAGGTCCGGTGCGAATGGTCGCCCGAGGGCTTGGGGACGGCGGAATCCTCACGCTCGGCGAGCAGCTCCTCGCCGAAGCCGCGAACGCATTCGGGGTCTGGTCCGTCCAGGGGCAGCCCGGTGAAGAACTTCGCTGCCATGCACCCGCCCTTGCACGTGTCGAAGAAGGCACACGTGGAGCAGGCCCCGCCAGACTGGGGCTCGCGCAGGTTCTGGAACAGGGCGGATTCCTTCCAGACCTTCTCGAATCCTCCCTCCTCGCGCACGTTTCCAGCGAGGAACTCGTCATGGATGGCGAAGGGGCAAGCGTAGACCTCGCCGATGGGATCGATGAGGCAGACCACGCGTCCTGCACCGCAGAGGTTCAGGCCTGGCAGAGATTCGCCGTAGGCGGAGAGATGGAAGAAGGAGTCCCCGGTGAGCACCTCGTCGCCGTGGGCCACGAGCCACTCGTAGAGCTCCCGCTGCTGCTCCTGCGTGGGGTGCAGGTCGTCCCACACATCCACGGCCCGACCGGAGGGACGGAGCCTGGTGAGGCGCAGCTGCGCCCCGTAGCGGTCCGCGATGGCTTTGAACTCGTCCAGCTGCGGAATGTTCCATCGGGTGCAGACCACCGACAGCTTGAAGTTCTCCATACCGGCCTTCTGGAGATTCTCCATGGCTCGTATGGCCATGTCATAGGAGCCCTTGGAGCGAATGTAGTCATTGACTTCCGCAGTGGCGCCGTCAAGCGAGATCTGCACATCAACGTAGTCGTTGGCGGCCAGGAGGCGGGCCTTGTCCTCGGTAAGCTTCACTCCGTTGGTGGAGAACTTCACGCCCACGTTGTGACTGGTGGCGTAGTCCAACAGCTCCCAGAAGTCGCTGCGCACGGTGGGCTCACCGCCACCGATGTTGACGTAGAAAACCTGCATCTTTTGCAGTTCGTCAATGACCGCTTTGCATTCCTCGGTGGTTAGCTCGCGAGGATCCCGGCGTCCGGAGCTGGAGAGGCAGTGCGTACAGGTGAGGTTGCACGCGTAGGTCAGCTCCCAGGTCAGGCAGATCGGCGCATCAAGGCCGTACTCGAAATGATCCACCAGACGCGTGGGCTTCGGCGGTGCGGAGACGAGGTGGGACTCGCTGGTCCGGGGAAGGGCAATGGGCTCTGCTGTCATGGCAGCTACCTCTCGGATGCGTCGGCGACATACTGCAGGTCAGACACGGAGGACGGCGAGAAGCACGTCGCAATGTGACTGAGACCACACTAATGACACTCGGTGCCATTCGGCGTCCCAGCTTTCTGCCTCGCGGAAGAGACCACTCGGAACCTCCCCGCGCGGTGCTGGCATCAGAGCATGAAGACACAAGCACCCCTGCGGGACGTTCAGAACAAGGTAGCCGTAATCACCGGAGGATCCAGCGGGATCGGGCGCGGCATCGCATTGGCCTTCGCTCGTGCCGGCATGACCGTGGTCGTGACCGGACGGCGCCAGAACCACCTGGACGAGACCCAGGAGGTCTTTGCCTCCCACGGACTTCAGGCGGAGGGCCGCAGCGTTGATGTCACCGACTTGCAGGGCATGCGCGAGCTGGCCGACTATGTCGCCGACCGTTATGGACGAGTCGACGTCCTCGTCAACAATGCCGGCATCGGACTCACGGGCCCGGTGGAGAAGGCCACGCCCGACGACTGGAACTGGGTCATCGACGTCAACATCCGCGGCGTGGGCCACGGCATTCAGGCCTTTCTGCCGAAGATTCAGGCCCACGGCGAAGGCGGATGGATCATCAACACCTCGTCCATGGGCGGACTGATGCCGATCGTTGCCGGGCTCTACTCCATGACCAAAGCAGCCGTCATCGCTCTGTCCGAGGCTCTGCACATCGAGCTGCGTGAGCAGAACATCGGGGTCTCCGCCTATATGCCCGGTCCGGTGCACAGCAATATTGCCCTGGGAACGGCAAACCGCCCTGCCCAGTACGGCGAGTCCGGCTACCAGCCGCCGTCGGAGGAGTTCGCTGCACTGGCCAAGAAGCAGCCCTACATGAGTGCAGAAGAAGCCGGAGAGCGAGTGCTCCAGGGACTGCAGCGCGGGGACATGTTCATCCTCACCCACCCGGAGTTCAAGGAGGGTGTAGCCATCAGGCACCGTGCCATCGAGCACGCTTTCCCCGATGAGCCGCTGAACCAAGAACGCGCTGCCGCGATCCCGTTCCTCACGGACGCCACGGTCTACACCCAGGAGCAGGAACGCCCCTCCCCCACTCCTCCCGTCGGGCACTGAGGGGAGAGGTCGGCGCCCGACCCCCGGACCACTTCCGTGCCCCGGAAGTTCTCGTTGGGCCGTGCTGCGCCGGTGCAGACCATGGACTCACCCCACCACCGGGCTCGCCTCATCCACGCGGCGGAGCCCCTGGAAGGAGAACTACGGTGAGTACACGCAGCACGGCACCAAGCCCCCCGCTCTTCGTGGAGGCACGGCGCTTCCGCGACACCCTGGCGCGATACCCGTCTGGGATCACGGTCATCAGCAGTATGGACGAGACTGAGCCGGTGGGCTTCACCTGCCAGGCGTTCTACAGCGTCTCCCTCGAGCCACCCCTGGTGTCCTTCTCCGTCATGAGGACATCGACCTCCTACCCACGCGTGCGCGATTCGGGTCATTTCGCGGTCAATCTCCTCGCCGAGGACCAGCGCCATGTCTCCGACCAGTTCGCACGCACGGGAACCGACAAATGGCACGGAATCTCGTGGGTCAAGACGCCCTCGGGACTGCCGGCACTCACCGGCACCCTGGGATGGATCGACTGCGAGATCTGGGATGAACACGTGGCCGGCGACCACTTCATCGTCATCGGTGAGGTCCGCGCCCTGGGGTCGGACGACCAGGCACGCACAGACCCCCTCATCTTCTTCGACAGGGCCTACCGCAGGCTGGAGCACGACGACGGCCCGCAGTAAAAGCCCTCCCCCTCGTCTTTACCATCAAGGAGTTTGCAATGGCGCAGCAGAAACGCCAGATGGCGTTAACCATGTTCACCACCCTTTTCGGCTACCACAACGATGCATGGCGACACCCCCGCAGCAGATCGGAGGAGATCGGCACCCTGGGCCTGATGCGAGACGTGGTCCAGGCTGCCGAGGCGGCCAAGCTCGACGCGTTCTTCATCGCAGACAGCTTCAGTGCTCGCCCGCTGAGGAAGGGAGGTTACCGAGGAGCATCGGTCTACGAGCCGCTGACCACCATGGCGGCCATGATCGGCTACACGGAGAAGATCGGGATGATCGGCACACAGTCGACCACCTTCAACGAGCCATACCACGTGGCTCGACAGTTCGCGAGCCTCGACATGCTCAGCGGCGGGCGCGCCGGCTGGAACATCGTGACCTCGAACAACGGCAATGAGAACTTCGGTCTGGACGAGATGCCCCTGCCCGAGGTGCGTTATGACCGTGCCACCGAATTCGTCCAGGTCGTGCAGAAGCTCTGGGACACCTGGGACCCGGATGCCATCGTCAACGACAAGAGCCAGTCGCTGTGGGTCGACAATGAGCGCATTCGCAATATCAACCACGTCGGCAAACACTTCAGGGTCGAAGGTCCCCTGGCGATTCCGCGCTCTCCGCAGGAATGGCCTGTTCTAGTTCAGGCTGGCCAGTCCCCCAACGGCATTGAGCTCGGCTCCTCCTTCGCCGATTTCATCTACACCGTTCAACCCCAGAAGGACAAAGCCATCGAGTGGTACGCGATGTACAAGAAAAAGGTCCAGTCCAAGGGGCGGGACCCGGAGAAGGTCAAAATCATGCCCGGCATCATGCCGATCACCGGGAGGACTCAGGCTGAGGCCGACGAGCTGGCCCAAGAGCTCGAGAACTGCATCGACGAGGGCAACGGGCGTGCCATGGTCAGCGGCCTCATCGACGCAGACATCAGCGACATCGGCCTCGACGAGAAAATCCCGCAGGACCGCTTCGTGGAAGATCCGAAGCACATTGAGCGGTGGTACCTCTTCCGGGAGCTGGCCAAGGAGAAGACCCTGTGGGAGCTCATTGTCCACCTCTCCCGGGCCGTCGGGCACCGGGTCATGGTCTCCACCCCGGACAAGATCGCTGAAAGCATGATCGACTGGTTCGAGTCTCGGGCCTGCGACGGCTACAACTTCAATCCCCCGAGCGTGCCGGAGGGAATGCAGAACATGTTCGATCTGCTGGTTCCCGAGTTACAGGAGCGGGGTTACTTCCGGCATGACTATGTCGGTGACACGTTCCGCGAGCGCTCCGGGCTGACAGTGAGCCAGGATGAGATCGATCGAGTGCGGTCCAGTTACGCGCAGACCACCCTGGTGAGCCGCTGACCGTCCCTCCTCGAGACCGCCCGCCTCCTCGCGATGCGGGCGGTCTCGTCGTAGAATGTGATAGGAATCACAAGAGGAGGATTATGGATGCCGCACCGCATCACGACCACCCGAAGCCCACAGCTGCGAGCCGGCTGCTCTCGCTGCTCGGCGCATTCTCCTCGGGTGACGGCGCGCTACGCCTGACGGACATCAGGGAACGGGCTGGACTGTCACTGACCACCACCCATCGCCTGGTCCAGGAGCTCCTCGCCTGGGGAGGGCTGGAGACGGAAGCTTCCGGGCGCTACCGCCTCAGCGCCAAGTTCCTCGAGCTGGCATCGCGCTCCACACGGGGGCTGCACGTGCGGGAGGCTGCGCTGCCGTTCCTGGTGGATCTGCAGCGCAGGACCGGGCTCACGGTTCACCTTGGCGTGCGCAACGGGCGGAACGTCCTGAATCTCGAGGCACTGCGCCTGCATCCCAACTACGGGGGCGCCAATCGGATCGGGGGCAGCATCGGACTGCATATGGGCGCGACTGGACTGGTGCTGCTGGCTTATGCGCCACCGGGGTTCGTCGACCTCTATGTCCAGGAGCCGCTGCAGCAGTTCACAGAGCACACCATCGCCTCAGAGGGCCAGCTGCGCGCCGCACTGCAACGGATTCGGGAGGACGGCTATGCGATCGCCTCACACACTCCCGTGACGGATCGCGCCATGGTGGCCGCTCCCGTCATGAACTCCGACGGCGAGATTGAGGCATCCCTCGGCTTGATCTGCTGGCTGGAGCATCACGAGCCTGCCAGCTATATCGGCCCGGTGAGGGCAGCTGCACGCCGCATTTCCGAGGCACTCCAGGGACGGCTGAATTATTCGGGAGACCGAGCCCGTGAGTTCCGCCTGCGCTACGCCGCCCTGGTGGAGGACGAGCCTGGGGCCCGGACCCATGTCGCATGAGCCCGGGCCCCACAGCCTCATACATCGTCAGTCTTTGGGGCGAATGAGATGCCAATCCAGGGGAATATTGCGGGTGGGGATCTCGGCGCCCTCCCAACGGGATTCGCTGTACGCCGTCAGGGGCCACATATGCACCACCGGAGCTGAGGTCATCACCTCGGCGGCACGCTCCTCAAACTTCTGGAAGGCCTCACCGCGCTCCTGTTCGGAGACGCTGCGGAGCGCCTCCATCGCGTACTGATCCAGCTCCTCATCACACTCGCCGGAGGGGTTCCGGAACGGAATCTCCTCAGGGTTGCACTCATGCCAGATGGTGATCCCCAGATTGGGGTCCGTCTCCGTGCCGCCGATGAGCAGCGCCAGCTCGAAGTCACCCTTCTGGGAGACGTACTCCTGGTAGACAGTGTCCTCGATGGCGTTGAGCTCAATACGAATGCCGACTTCATCCATGGAGGACTGGATAACCTCCGCCATGGCACGAGCGTCGGCCAGGTGAGACATGAAGGTCAGCTCCAGGCTGAATCGGTAACCGTCAGACCCCACGGGGTAGCCGGCGTCGTCCAGTCCTTGGTTGATGGCCTCCACGTTATAGGCGAAGTCCTCCAGGTAGTCGACCTCAGGGCTCTTGGCCCATTCCAGGCCTGGCGGATAGATGCTCTCGGCGGGTGTGGAGTTGTTAGGCACCGCAATCTCGTGAAGGGCGTCAATGTCCACCGCAGAGAAGACCAGCCGCCGGACCTCCGGGTCGGTCAGTTCCTCGACCTGGGCATTCATGTTGAAGAAGACCTGCCAGGGCATACTCCCGTGAGTCGTGACCGCCAGATCCGGATCGGCCTCCACCTCGGCCAGACGCGCGGAGTCGATGGCGCTGCGGTCCAGCTCCCCTGACTTCAACGCCAGGTCCTGGGCATTCGGGTCGGTCAGAATGGCGAAGATGAGGCGATCGATATGAACCTCCCCGGCCCAGTAGTCCTCGTTTCTCACGAGCTCCACCTGACTGCCCTCCTCAAAGCGCTCCATGACGAGGGGTCCTGTGCCCACCGGAGAACTGTTGGCCGGGTTCTCCACGAAGTCTGTTCCCTCGTAAATGTGCCGGGGCAGCATGGACTGCAGAGCCAGTCCCTGCAGGAACGGGCCGTAGGGTTCACGGAAGAGAACCCTGACCGTATGCTCATCCACGACCTCCACGGTGTCGATGGCTCCGGAAATTTCGATCCCTGCACGCTGGTACTGGATCACTTCGTCCAGATTGAACTTCACGTCGTCTGCGGTAAATGGCTCACCGTCGTGCCAGGTGACGCCCTCCTGCAGGTAGAGCGTGGCCTCCGTGCCGTCGTCGCTGATCTCCCAGTCGTGGGCCAACCAGGGGACGACGTCGTATTCGTCGGTCATCTTCACCAGCGGTTCCAGCATGGTTCCGGCCGCGATGCGCACATTCGGCGAGGTAATCAGCTGAGGGTTGAGGTGGGGCAGCGGCCCAATGGATTGCACCAGCGTCACCTCGTCGTCGTTCTGGGCATCGCTGGCGCTGCAGGATGTGAGGGCAAGCGCCGCCACGGCGGTCAGGGCCACTCCCCTGCTCCAACGGGTGCGACTCTTTCGGGTGGTGTCACGGTGATGATTCATGGTGCGCCTCTCCGTTGCGTGGTGCGGGTAAAGTGATCTTCGTCACACCGCAGCGAGGGAAGTTAGTGCTTCTTCCGTGGCACGGAAGCGGTCAGGACAACTGTCGGCGGCACGAGCAGGGGCTAGGCCATAGCGGCAGCGATGAGCTCGCCAATGAAGACCGCCGTGTTTGCCGGACCCCGGGAGGGAGCCTGCGGCAGGAGGGACAGGTCCGCAACCCGAAGACCCCGGATGCCGTACACCTCACCGCGGGGTGAGGTCACGGCATGTTCCTTGCCCTCGGGTCCCATCTGAGCGCTGCCGCAGGTGTGGAACCGGATGCCGAGGTTCTCCCGAATCCAGCGCTCCAGAACCGCGTCGGCCCCGTCATTCAGCACGGCCCACCACAACGGCCTTTCCAGCACAGCGTCGAACTCCGCTGACTGCAGCAGGGCCAGCGCTCGCCGCAGCCCCCCGCGCAGCGCGTGCAGATCCGACGCCGCCTCGAGGAAGTTGTAGTCGATCCGTGGAGGGGCGACCGGGTCCGAGGTGCGCAGGGTGATGGACCCCCGGGAGTCGGCGCGTTGCAGACCGACCATCATGGCATAGCTGCGAGCCTGCTCCCCCGCTGCACTGCCTCCGAAGAGGGCGCTGTTCGGCCGCGCGGTGAGCAACAGCTCCACCTCTCCCCGGTCCACCTCCGGCGCCCCCGAGCTGGAACGCTCCGGGCCGCTGCCCGCGGACGAGGGGCTGACGTTCCATGCGGCCGTGAAGGGCACCGAGGCCGGAGGTGCCAGGCCCTGCTTGGCGAGGAGCGGCAGGGTCACGTCGGGATGATCGTTGACCCCGCGCCCCACCCCGGGCAGATCGGCATGAACAGGCAGTGCATGCTCCCGCAGATGCGCACCCGGCCCGACTCCGGAGAGCAACAGCAGCTTAGGTGTGGCGATGGCCCCGGCCGCCAGCACTACCTCTCCGGCATCAATCGTCTCTCTGCCGCTGAACTCACCGCCAGGACCGCACCGCGCGACGTCGACCCCCACCGCACATCCGTCCTGAATCCGCACCCTGAGCACCTGCGTTTCACCGCGGACCTCTAAGTTGGGACGCCCGCGAGCTGGATGCACATACTGCAGCCCCGGGTGGCGCCTGACCCCATCACTGACGTTGAGCGGAACCGGCCCGACGCCGGGGACTTCGCCGGCGTTCTTGTCCGGCTCCCAGCGCGCTCCGAGGGCCAGAGCGGACGAGACGAAGGCCGCATCGAGAGGCCCGCAGTCGCCGTCGTCGGGGTGATCCTTCCATGGGCGCCGGACCAGCATGGGCCCGTCCGCGCCGTGCAGGAGCGGATCCTGGTGATCGAGGTCGGTTTCCATGGAGCGCAGGATCGGAAGGGCGCGGTCATAGGACCACGGGGAGTCGGCCACGTGCTCGCCGCTGCTGCCGGCCCATTCGGCGAAGTCCTGCGGATGCGCCCGCACGAAGTACCCGCCGTTGATCGCCATCGAGCCGCCGAGCACCTTTCCGCGCGCCACCCCCCACTGCCGCTCGGCCGTGAGCTGGCTCGGGTACGCCCAGTTGAACCGATGGTGAGGCATAGCGCCCTGCAAGGATCCGGCATCGAGGGTCTCTGGATCCACCGGGCTCCCGGGATCCGGGACCGGGCCTGCTTCCAGCAGCAGCACGGAGACTTCCGGGTTCTCGCTCAGGCGGGCTGCCAGCGCAGAGCCGGCGGCACCGGCACCCACGACGACGACGTCATAGCCGGCGCTCACCGCTACCCCGCAAAGACCCGGCGCATATCGCAGAAGCCTTGGTCGATCAGTTCCGCCAGATCCAGTCGCTCATCCTCCAGCCACTCCTCATAGGCGGAGAGACTGATGCCCAGGCAGACCTGCCCCAGCGTCATCGCCAGGTGCGAGCTCCCGCTGACGCCCAGACGCTCGGCAGCGAAGTCCGCCACGACTTGCCGCCAGGCTCGGTACCTCAGCGCCGAATGCGCAACAAGTGTAGGAGTCTTCAGCAGGCACTCCATGCGCTGACGCAGGAACGGGATCTCCTCTGCGGGAAACCGGTTGAAGTCAATGACCGCCTCCCGCAGCGCATCGAAGACGGGGATATCCGCGGGAACGGCCGCCAGACGAGCGTGCATACTGCACAGGAGCGCGTCGAAATCACCCCAGGGAAGGTCGTTCTTGGAGGGGAAGTACCGGAAGAATGTCCGGCGACCGATCCCCGCGGCCTCGGCGATGTCTTCGACTGTGACGTTGTCGAAGCCCCGCTGGATGAACAGCTCCAGACCAATGCGCCCCAGGGTGTCGGCCGTGGTGGATCGCGCCCTCCCCACTGGACGGGAGCGCTGCGCAACGGGCCCAACGACGGTCTGCATGACAGCTCTACTTCAGCACGCGGAGTAGGAGACGCAGAGGCATTTTCCGCCTGGCAGTAGACGGATGTGGCGAAATGCGCCGCACCCCTTTCCATCGACACCGGGTGCCAATAGTATGACTGACATCACAACATTCATCAGCTCACCTGAAATCCAGGTGGTGAAGGAACGCAGAAAGGATGTGTGTCATGAGCCAGCACATTGAACCGGAGAAGGTTGACGCAGAACAGGTCGAAAGCCCCGTGGAGACAGACTCCCTCATTGAGGAAGTCTCGATCGACGGCATGTGCGGCGTCTACTGAGTTCGCCATGGCATTCGATCCTGACGCTTCCTGGCGACTGAGTCCGCAGGTGGCGGTTCGGCCCGAGCCTTTTGGTGCCCTGCTGTACCACTTCGGCACACGCAAGCTGTCGTTCCTGAAGGACCGCACGCTCGTGGAGATCGTGCAGAGCCTGGGCGAGCAGCCCAGCGCCAGGGCTGCGGTCGAGGCTGCAGGCGTGGCCGAGTCTGCACAGCGAACCTACATCGGAGCGGTGGGCGCCCTCGCGGACTCCCATATGGTGGTCCAGCGCGGGTCCTGAGCACGGCGCCTGAGGACTGGGCGCAGCTCGCGGCCGCAGTCCGGGCCACAGCGGGGGCGCCGCCGCACAGCACGGAAGAAACACAGGGGCGGGGAGACCATCGGTCTCCCCGCCCCTTCGTGTGCTGCGGTACTGCGTCAGGCTGCCGCTGCGGCTGCCTGCGGACGCGCACCCCGATCAGGCAGCATCTGTCCCGGCTCCAGCGGGAAGTGACACGCCACCTTGTGCGGACGGCCAGTCCCGTCACCGACTTCCGCTGGTCGAGGCTCGACTTCTGCGCAGATGTCCTGTGCCAGAGGGCATCGCGTGCGGAAGCGGCACCCCGACGGCGGATCGAGCGGAGATGGGGGGTCGCCCTTCAGGGGCACGGGCCGCTTGGCTTCACCCGTCTCAATGTCGAGGATGGGGATCGAATCGAGCAGAGCACGGGTGTAGGGATGCCGGGGTGCGGCATAGATCTCTTCGGCCGGCCCGATCTCCGCGAGCTGTCCCAGGTGCATCACCGCGACAGAGTCACTGATCTGTTTCACAGTGGCCAGGTCGTGGGCGATGAACAGGTAGGCGAGGTCCAGCTCCTGCCGCAACTCTTCAAACAGGTTCAGGACCTGCGCCTGAATGAGGACGTCCAGGGACGAGATCGCCTCGTCACAGATGATCAAAGCCGGTTTCAGCGCGACGGCGCGGGCAATCGCCACTCGCTGTGCCTGCCCTCCCGAGAGCTCGATCGGGCGCCGCTGACAGTAGATCGCCGGATCAAGGCCCACCAGTTCCAGCAGCTGCTCCACGCGCTCCTGGCGTTCCCGCTGGCTCATGGTGGTGTGGCCGAGCATGGGCTCGGCGATGACGTCTGCCACCTTCCACCGCGGATTCAGTGAGCCGAACGGATCTTGGTAGACCATCTGCATCTCTGCATGTGTGGCGCGCAGCTGCTTCTTGGACATGCCGATCATCTGCTTGCCCTGAAACTCCACGGAGCCCGAGACTGGCTGCTCCACCTGGATGATGGCTCGTGCCAACGTGGACTTCCCCGATCCGGTCTCCCCCACAATGCCCAGCGTCTCTCCCGGAAACAACTCAAAAGACACTCCCGAGAGCGCATGGACCGTCCCGGTCTTGACACCTCCGGCTCCCCGTGTGGCGTACTCCTGGACCAGGTCAGTGACGACCAGAAGAGGCTCGGCCTCCCTGGGCGCTTTCCCCTGGCCGTGGGCCTCCCCCGGGGAGGGCTGAATCTGACCCATACCGGGAGATCTGGTGTGTGACACAGTTTTTGTCATCGTGGCGCTCTCCTGATCTCTCATGCCGTAGACCCCCGCTGCTCGTCGCTGCGATGGTCACCATCGCGTTCAAGCGGTTCGTGGGCGTCCACTTCCAGCAGCTCTTTGGTACCACCGGCTTCTAAGGCCTGACCGTTGACGGGATGCCAGCACGCGTAGCGATGCCGCTTCGCGTGCTCGACTAGACGGGGCTCCTCCTCCACGCAAATGTCCGTCGCCCGCGGGCAGCGGGGAGCGAAGGGGCAGCCGCTGGGAAGGTTGCTGAGGTCAGGCGGGTGACCGCCGATGACGGTCAGCTTCGAATGCGGCTTAGTGGTCAGTTGCGGGACCGCACCCAGCAGTGCCTTGGTGTAGGGCATCTGAACGTTGCTGAACAGCGCCTTGGTCTCCGCATGCTCGACCACCTTGCCCGCGTACATCACCATGACGTCGTGCGCATAGTTGGCTGCCAGTCCAATGTCATGGCTGATCATGATGACAGCCGTTCCCAGTCGCTCTTGAATGTCGACGAGAAGCTCCATGATCTGGGCCTGGGTCGTGACGTCCAGTGCCGTCGTCGCCTCATCCGCAATCAGCACCTTCGGATCAGACGCGAGTGCGATCGCAATGACCACTCGCTGACGCATGCCCCCCGAGAGTTGGTGCGGAAACTGGCTGACACGGGTCTCCGGCGAGGGCAGACGGACCAGCTTCAGGAGCTCCACGGCCTTAGCCTCGGCCTCCTTTTTTCGCATGGGTGCGTGCAGGCGAATGGCTTCCACGATCTGGCTGCCGATGTTCATGGTGGGGTTCAGTGAAGTCGCCGGATCTTGGAAGACCATAGCGATCTCCCGCCCACGCACGCTGCGGAACTCCTTCTCCGAGAGCCCTACCAGTTCTTGTCCGTTCAGCTGAACCGAGCCGGTGACGCGAGCGCTGGGCGGCAGCAGACCCATGAGTGAGCGAACACCCACAGACTTCCCGGATCCGGACTCGCCGATGATCGCCAACGTCTGGCCGGCATGGAGACGGTAGTTCAAGCCGTTCACCGCATGTATCTGGCGTCCGTGCCGCGTGAACACCACACGCAGGTCCTTGACCTCCAGCACTGGGCCGGGTGTCGGCTCAGTGTCGGGCTGCACGGCACCCCTCTTCTCAGTCTGTGTGGCCGTCATCGTGTGTTCGCCTCATCTCGGATACTCTCCCCCAGCAGATTGAATGACAGCACAGTGATCAACAGGGCCAAGGAGGGCCAGAGCACCAGCTGGGGGGTGGCAGAAAGTGACTGCTGTCCTTCATAGACCATATTTCCCCAGCTGGGGTTCGGTGCAGGAATGCCAAGTCCCAGGAATGACAAGGCTCCCTCGGTCACGATGACCATGGCCATTCCCAGCATCAGGAAATTGGTCAGCTGAGGCACGATGTTCGGGACGATGTGCCGGAAGAGGATCCGCCACCAGGGGCTCCCCGCCAGTTGTGCCGCCTGCAGGTAGGGCATGCTCATCACCTTCATCGTGGAGGAGCGTGCAATCCGCGCGACCGCCGGAATGCTGAAGGCCGTAAGCGCAATGATCGTGTTGGGCAGGCTGGGTCCCAGCACCTGCGCCAGAACAATCATCAGCACAAGGGATGGGAACGCGATCAGCACGTCAAGGACACGCATTATCACCGTGTCTGACTTTCCCCCCAGGTAGGCGGACACCGCTCCGACGGAGCCACCGACCACCAGGCCGATCGCATTGACGACGATCCCGACAGTCAAGGACGCCTGTCCTCCGTGGATCAAGCGCGAGAGTACATCGTTGCCGTTGACGTCGGTACCCAGCGGGTGGCCTGGAGACCCCGGGGGTAGGGCGCTGTCCAGAACGCTGCCGCCGATCGGCGGGTGCAGAGGAAGGACCAGAGGCCCCACAAAGCAGGTCAGCAGCAGGAGCAGGACCACCGATCCGGAGATCCAGGCCACCATGCGACGGCGGAACTGAGACCAGCGCACACCGGCGCGTGCGGCGAGCGGAGTCGGGGCGGCGGCACGCGTCTCCGACTTGGTTGGCGGGCTAATGACTGCCATAGCGAATCCTTGGGTCGAGAACGGCGTACATGACGTCGACAATGAGGTTGGCGAAGATAGCGACCGCGGCGAAGATAAAGACACAGCTCTGCACGACAGCGATGTCCAAACTCATGACACCCTGCAGCATGAGCATGCCCATCCCGGGCATCGCGAAGATCTGTTCGATGATCACGGTTCCGCCGACAAGCCCCCCGATGTTCAGACCCACCAGCGTCAGAAGGCCGAAGCTGGAGTTTCGGAAGGCGTGAAGCCAGAGGATGCGCCACATTCCTGCCCCTTTGGCACGTGCGGTGTCGATGTATCCAGCCCCGTAGAGCTGTTCTACCAAGTCACCTCGCAGGAACCTGGCATAGAAGCACGCCATGGGAATCGCGAGGGCCAAAACAGGGAGAATGACGGACCGCAAGTTGTCCACGAGTCCGTCCTGAACCGCGACATAACCGATCGCCGGCAACATCCGCAGCGTGACCGCGAATACCAGGACTAGCAGGAGGGCCATCACAAAGTTGGGCACCGCAAGGAGCGTCATCGAACAGACCATGACGATTCGGTCCATGAGCCCTCCGGGACGACGAGCGGCCAGAAGTGCCACGGGAAGTGCCAGCACAATGGAGAGCACGAAGGCTAGTCCCACCAGCTCCAGCGTCACCGGCAACCGTTCCGCCAGCAGCTCCGAGACAGAACGCCCGTTCACCGCCGAAACACCCAGGTCGCCCCGCAGGAAGCCAGCCAACCAGGAAAGATAGCGTTCCGGGGCGGAGCGATCAAGCCCCATCCGCTCTCGGACTGCCTGTACCTGTTCCTCTGAGGCATCCATGCCCGCCTGGTTGCGTGCCGGGTCCCCGGGCATAGCCTCGAGCAGGATAAATACCAATACGCTGACGGCGAGGAGGAGCGGGACGGCTAGGAGGACCCGCCTGAGAATCAAACGCAGAAGGGGAGAGCCCCCCGCCCGGCCTAGGAAGCTGCTTGTCTTCCTAGACCGGGCGGCGCGTGCCGGAGCAGCAGCGGTCTGAGACATCACTGCTCAACCCACACGCGATCGTAGAGGACCTGCTGATTGACAGCCAGAGCGGGGATCGGCTCGGTCAGACCGGGACCATGTATCCCCTCCCGGACTACCTGCGCCGGGCTGAAGGCAGGCCCAAAAGGTCCATACGCTTCATCTGAGATGTACTGCGAAATCTCTTCATAGAGGGCTTGACGCTCTTCTTCATCCACAGTTTGCGAGGCTGCTTGCAGCAATTCGTCCAGCTCAGTCTGCAGGCCCTCATCCAAGGCCTCTTGAGAGGATGACGCTCCGTCGGGCAGTGGCGTGCCGCTGAAGGGGGAGGTAGACCCGAAGCGCACAGCCACTCCAATGCCTGCTGCTGGATCCCACGCGCCGGCCGTCTGCAGGACGGACTCCCACTCGCCGCCTACAAACTTTGTGATGATGTCGCCCAATCCCGAGGAATTGATCGTGACGTCGATACCGGCCTCCTGCCACTGCGTCTGCAGAGCCGTGGTCACCTGGCGTGCAGTCGACAAGTCGGTCGTACTCAGTTCGACTTCGAGTCCACCAAGCTCATCCACGAGTTCGGCCGCACGCTCCGGATCGTACTCGCGGTACCCCGGCACCTCGGCATGGTGGAAAAGTCCCCCGGAGGCAGTGAAGGACTGGCTCATGTCACCTTCTCCACCGAACAGTCCTTCATTAATGGCCTCGAAGTCTGTTGCGTAGTAGATGGCCTCACGCGCACGTTTATCGTCGAAGGGCTCCCTGCGTGTGTTGAGTTGAACGACGTAAGGGGACGTCGGCGCTCCCAGATAGACTCCGAAGTCGGGGTTGCGGTCAGCTTCCGCGATCAGGTTGACGTCACTCAGTCCTTCGACAACGTCACCCTGTCCGGCTTGAACCGTCTGGTATGCCACTTGGTCGCCGCCCACCGACTGGAAGTTCAACCCATCGAGGTACGGCAAGCCATCCTTGAAGTAGTTGTCGTTTCTCTCCAGCTCAAGCCGTTCATTCTGGCGGTTGCTTGTGATCACGAAGGGGCCCGCTCCTACGGGGGTGCTGCTGAATGCGTTGGCACCCAGCTCCTCATAGGCGGCGGGAGAAGCGATATAGTTCAGATTTGTACCAGCAAGCCCGTTGAGCAGAGCAGCATTGGGCTCCTCGAGGTGAAGCTCCACCGTCCGCTCGTCCACGGCCTGCATAGCTCCCAGCCGCGAGAGGATGACCTCTTCGTCAACGTCATCCGGAAGAGCAGCGAACAGGCTGTCCATCCATTCCTGATCCAGCTCAGGTGCCTCACGTTCAAGATCGAGGGCGATTTGGGGGGTGCCGGTACTCCCTGAGCTGAAGGCACGAATCCAATTCCAGATGACGGCGTCGGCGTCCAGAGGAGTGCCGTCTGAGAACTCGATACCTTCGCGCAGGGTGATAGTGAGCGTACGGCCGTCGTCAGACCACTCGCCACTCTCCGCTTGATTGGGAACCAGTTCAGCACCTTCTCCGTCTTCGGCTGGCTCCAGGTTGAAGAGACCCCCGAAGATCGCGGAATTCTGACCCATATTCGCTCCCACACTGTTGCTGGTAGCGGGGTCAAGACCGGTCGACCAGTCTCCTGCGAAGGCGGAATCGAGGATGACCGTAATGGTGCCACCCTCTTGCGGCTCGCCAACTTCTGCGTTGCTCCCGGCTGTCTCTGCGGCACCGCCACCCCCTCCGCACGCGGTGAGGCTCAGGACTCCGATGGCAGCCAGCGCTAAAACTCTCCGAAGTGCTGGCGCGATTCGTGATGAACTGTATTCCCTCATGACAAGTTCCCCTTTGAACTCCTAGGCGCCGGATCACTCTCTCGGCACCATCCGAAGCTTCCCTTCGAATACTCAAAGCCTGACTGATGCATGTGACGGCGATCACATGTCTTCCGCTGGAGGGAATACTCGATACGTCAATCGTCCTAGGCGCGCAGAAGGGGCTTCGGCGCACCGACGGAGACGGTGCGCCGAAGCCCCTTCGGGCCGGCTTTCGGTGCTGTTAGGCGGGCTGGTTCAGGCCCAGCCACCGATAGGCGTTGTGGTGACTGATGTTCTCCCAGTCCTGCTCCGGCAGTTCCATGGACTTCAGCGTCTTGGCCGCCGGGTCCTCACGCAGCATCGCGGGGAAGTCCGAGCCGACCAGCAGACGATCTGCGCCCAGCAGGTCAATGAGATACCGGATAGTACGGCGGTCAAACACCATGGAGTCGTAGTAGAAGCGACGCGCGTACTCCAGCGGTGAGGGTCCGTCGTCGGGCATCACTGCCCGCTCGAGGTTCTTCGGCTCTTCGTTCCAGGAGCCGCCCCAGAAGTAGTTGGCGCGCGGCAGCATCATCGCCAGGCCGCCGGCAGCGTGGCTGAAGGAGATCCGCAGATTCGGGCAGGCTGCAGCGGTGCCGCCCAGAATGAGGGAGGCGGCGGCGAACATGCCTTCGATGCCCACCACATACGTCCCCATGGCTGACATCGGCAGCCGGTCCATCGGGGACGGCATAGCGTGAACGAACAGCGCCAGATCGAGTCGCTCAAGCTCCTTGAAGAATTCCAGGAACTTCTCGTCCCCGATGGAGCTGCCCAGAATATTCGAGGCGATCTCCACGCCCGCGAGCCCCATCTCTTTAATGTGCTTGAGCTCAGCCGTCGCGGCGTCAGGATCCTGCATCGGGACCATGCCCAGCCCGATGAGCCTCTCAGGCGCGTGGCTCGTCAGCTCCACCGTGAATTCGTTGGTGTGGCGCGCCAGCGCCAAACCGTCGGCTGCGGGCAGGTCGTAGCGCAGCAGCGGAGGCATGGGGCTGATGACCTCGACATCGACGCCCGAGGCGTCTTGGGCTTCCAGGCGCTTCTCCGCCTCAAAGAACACGTCCTTGGCCCGGAACTTCATCTGGCCGAAGACCAGCTGTCGGTCAGTGCTCCCGTCAATGGACTCCATGGAGGGAAAGCACGAGGGTGCATCCGCCGGGTAGTCCTTGGGCAGATAGTGCGCGTGTGCATCAACAATCATGGTCTGTCTCCTGCTCAGTTCTTATGGGGGTGAACGGAGACATGGATGGCGTTGCCGTCTCCCGTCTTGCCGGCCAGGGTGTCGATGGCCTCACCGACCTGATCCAGCCCGAAGGTGTGGGTGTGCAGCTTCTCCAGGGGGAAGCGACCGGACTCGATGATCTCGATGGCCTTGCGCTGAGCGGGGGCATCCACGCCGAAGGCGCCCTTGATGGTGATGCCGCGCTGAATGATCGAGTCGGTGACCAGGGGAATCTCACGCCCAGCTTTGAGACCCGCCAGCACGACGGTGCCTCCGTGCTTGACTGAGCGCATGGCATCGGTGACCGGTCCAGCGGCCATGGGCGTCAGCTCAACAGCCACATCTGCCATGTTTCCGTTGGTGATGTCCCCGACGAACTCCACGATATCGACGCCGTTCTCACCGTCCACCGTGACGGCGTGGTCGGCACCGAACTCTTTGGCGATTTCGAGCTTGTGACGGTCCTTTTCCAGACCAGTGATGATGACGTTGGAGGCACCCACCGACTTGGCGGCGATCAGGGCACCGAGGCCTCGCTGGCCGGCGCCAAGGATGACGACGGTGTCTCCCAGCCCCACTCCCCCGAGATCGACAGCCCAGCGCACACCCGCACCCAGCGGGTTGTACATGGCGGCGACCTCCTCGGGGAGGTTTTTGTCGATCTTGTGCATAACTGACGTCGGCGAGAGGTACATGTACTCAGCAAAGCCGCCCCACAGGGTGGGTTCGACGTCGACCGGAGTCACGCCGTGGCCGCCCTTGCGGAAGCGGCAGGCCTGGTAGCGGCCGGTCAGGCAGTCCTTGCACTGCCGGCAGGGAACGATCACCTCGAGGGCTACGCGGTCCCCCACCTCCACACCCCACCGCTCGGCGGCGAGCTCCCCGAGTTCCTCCACAATTCCCATCGGCTCATGGCCCGGGATGAACGCGCCGCGGGCGCTGCCGAGCTCGCCGCTGAAGATCTCCACATCCGAACCGCAGATGCCGTTGGCCTCCACGCGGATGAGTCCGTCGTCGCGCCCAATTGTGGGGCGCGGGTATTCGCGCATCTCGATCTGCCGCGGTCCGGTCTGGACCGCGGCGCGCACCATCTCTGCCATGATCACCTCTTCTTCAGTGTGTGCGGCGCCTTAGGGCGCAGTCAGTGTCTTCACAATGGAGGGCGCCAACTGACGGGCCCGCTCCTTGACCTGCTCCTCGGTCAGCGGCGCGACGGGATGTTCGGTGGTAATCCACTCGTAGTCCTCATCCCCCTGCAGCTTGGCCATCGTGCGCCCGGTGGTGTCGAACGCGTCGGTCAACACCACCGCGGCGGGCAGCCCGCCCTTCTCGAAGTTGATGCCGTCCGCCACGGCAGCTGCGCTGCAGGAGCCGCAGTCCCCGATGCCGGTGACCACCACGTCGGAACTCTCCTTGTAGCGGCTGATGATCTCGTCATCCACCGGCACGGAGAAGTTCTTCTTGGTCTCGATGATGCTGACCTCTTTGGCGCCGTACTCCTGCGTCAGGAGGTTGCCGATCTCCTTCAGGAAGAGCAGCGCGTTGTGCTTGGTGTTGTCGAGCAGGCCGACGCGAAGACCTTCGAGGCTCGGGCGGCGTTCCGCCTGGGCTGCGTGAGTCTCGGTCGGAGCGCCGGAGAGTTGTGTGGGATCGAGAATTCCATTCGGCGACATGCCGCGGCTCCTATTCTTCGTCGTGGATGATGACGCCGCGGATGTTCTTGCCGTCCACGAGGTCCTGATAGGCGTCGTTGACCTGATCGAGGGTGTACCGGCGGGTGATGAGCTCGTCGAGCTTCAGATCACCCTCCATGTACATCCGCAGCAACCGTGGGATGTCGTAGGTGGGGTTGCAGTCGCCGAAGAGGGCGCCGCGGATTTCTCGCTGATAGCCGATGAGGAACCCGCCCGGCAGATGGACGGCTTCGCCGCGACCGACGCCCGTGATCGTCACCTTGCCGCCCTTGCCCGTCATCTGCACCGCGGCGTTGACGATCTCCTCGGTCACGATGTGCGGGGTCAGAATGACATGGTCGGCGAGCTGACCCCAGGTGTGAGCCACCACAAAGTCGTGGGCCTCCTCCGCGGTGGCGAAGGCATGGGTCGCACCGAGGGTCTTGGCGTTCTCACGCTTGAAGTCCACAGGATCCACTACGATGACGTCGCGGGCACCCGCGTAGCGAGCTCCCTGGACCGCGTTGGAGCCCACACCGCCGGCGCCGAAGACGACGACGGTCTGGCCGGCACGCACCCCGGCGGCATAGACGGCCGATCCCCAGCCGGTGGGCACGCCGCAGCCGACGATGGAGGCGATGTCCAGCGGGATGTCATCAAAGAGAGGAACGACCGCATACTCGGAGACGACGGCGTACTCAGAGAATGTGCCCAGGGAGCAGAATCCTCCGTAGTCCTCTCCGTCCTTGTGGAAGCGGAAGGTGCCGTCCAGGAACATGCCGGTGCCCGCATTGAGCCCCTTGACGCACATGTTCTGGTGACCCTCCGAGCAGGGACGACAGGTGCCGCACGCGGGGATGTAGGAGCAGACGACCCGGTCCCCCGGCTTCACGCGGGTGACGTGCTCGCCAACGGACTCCACGATGCCAGCGCCCTCATGGCCGCCCACCACGGGCATACGCACGGGGGCGTCGCCCTCGGTGATGTGGTGATCGGAGTGGCACAGCCCAGAAGCGTAGAACTTGATACGGACTTCGAAGGCCTTCGGCGCATCGAGCTCGAGCTCGGTAATCTGCCAGCCGGTGTGCGCCGCGTGAGTGACAGCGGCGCGAGTGGTGATGGTCTCAGTCATGGTTGGTACGCAGCCTCACTTCAGCGGATGGAAACGGTCTTGACCTGGGTCCACTCCAGGACGGAGTCGGCGCCCATGGTGCGGCCGAAGCCGGAGTTCTTGTAGCCGCCGAAGGGGCCACCGATGACGCCGGCGCCGATGGGGTTATTGACGCCCACCTGACCGGCCTGCAGTCCGCGAGCGAACTTCACGGCACGGCCGGTGTCGCTCGTCCAGACGGAGGAGACCAGGCCGTACTCGGTGTTGTTGGCCACCTGGAGGGCTTCCTCGTCGTCATCAACGACGATGACGGAGAGGACGGGTCCGAAGATCTCCTCCTGGGCAAGACGGCTGTCGGGATCCACCTTGTCGAAGATGGTGGGCTCCACGAAGAAGCCGTCCTTGTACTTCTCACCGCTGGGCTTACCGCCACCGATGATCAGATCGGCGCCTTCCTGCTTCCCGATGTCGATGTACCCCAGAACCCGCTCGTGCTGCTTCTGGTTGACCAGCGGACCCATGTTGACCTGCTCGTACCAGGGACCGATGGTCGTCTTCTGCAGGTGCGAGGCCAGTCGCTCCACCACTTCCTGGTGGACGCTTCGGTGAACCACCACACGCGAGCCGGCCGCGCAGACCTGGCCGGTGTTGATGGTGATCGCGAAGGCCATTCCGGGGATGGCGGCATCGAGGTTGGCGTCGTCGAAGACGACCTGAGGTGACTTACCGCCCAGCTCGAGGTGCAACGGCGTGAGGTTCTTCGCGCAGGCGTCCATGATGGCACGCCCGGTCTGCGGCGAGCCGACGAAGCCCATGCGGCGCACCTTGGGGTGGGCGGGAATGGCCGCACCGGCCTCCACGCCGTAACCGGTCACCACATTGATCACTCCAGCGGGGATCCCCGCCTGCAGCGCAAGCTTGGCCAGCGCCAGTGCCGCCAGAGGGGCATCCTCAGCCGGCTTGATGACGATGGTGTTGCCTGCCGCGATGGCGGCGCCCACCTCCACCGCAAACATAGGGCCGGGCGCGTTCCACGGGATAACTGCGCCGACCACGCCGAAAGGCTCCCGGAGGGTGAAGCCCAGGGTGTCGGGGGTATGGGTCGGCAGCGAGACGCCCTGGACCTTGTCCGCCTGACCAGCGATGAAGCGCAGCTGGCCGGCCATGGGCACCATCCCGCTGGCGGGTCGTCCGACCTCCTGAGACTCCAGCTGGTCCAGCTCCTGGACCTTCTGCTCCACGAGGTCTGCCCATTTGAAGATGAGGTTGGCGCGCGTGGTGGCGCTCAGATCGCGCCATGCCGGGAACGCCTTCTCAGCAGCTTCGACGGCGTTGTCGACGTCGGCGGCACCGGAACGCGGGATGCGGGCGATGACGCTGCGATTGGCGGGGTTGATGACTTCGATGGTCTCGCCGCTGACGGAGGGTCCCCACTCCCCGCCGATGAGCTGGGCGCCGTCGATGAGGAGATCGGGATCAAGGGTCTGGGGTGCTTCTGCGGTGACAGTCATGGTGCATGTCCTTCTTCTACTTAAGTCTTAAAGGATGAGAGTGCTCAGTCGTCGTCGTGGTCGATGAGGACCACACCGCGGATGTTCTTACCGTCGAGCATGTCCTGGTAGCCCTGGTTGACCTCTTCGAGCGTGTAGGTCCGCGTGACCAGCTCGTCGAGCTTGAGCTTGCCTGACTTGTACATGCTCAACAGCCGGGGAACGTCAACCAGCGGGTTGCAGGCGCCGTAGACGTGTCCCTTGATCCGCCGCTGGTAGCCAATGAACAGGCCGGGGTTGGCTTTGATCTTGCCCGGGCCCACCGCGGTGATGGTGACCTGGCCGGTCTTGCCGACGATGTTGAGGGCGTCCGCGATGACCTTGTCGTGAAGCTGCCCCACAGTGATCAGAGCGTGCTCGGCGAGCTCGCCCCATGTCACGTCCCGGACGAACTCGAAGGCCTCTTCTGCCGTGGCGAAGGTGTGGGTCGCCCCGAAGACTTTGGCCATGTCCCGCTTAAACTCCACCGGGTCCACCACGATGACGCGCTCAGCGCCAGCCATTGCTGCGCCCTGGACGGCATTGGAGCCGACGCCGCCGGCGCCGTAGATGACCACGGTCTGGCCCACCTTGACTCCGGCGGCCTTCACGGCGGTGCCCCATCCTGTGGGAACGGCGCAGCCGCACAGGCATGCCACCTCCCACGGGATGTCCTTGGGAATCTTGATAACGGAGGACTCGGAGACCACGGAGTACTGGGTAAAGGTGCCCAGCACACACAGTCCGCCGTAGTCGACTCCGTCCTTGTGGAAGCGGAAGGTGCCGTCTTTGAGAATGCCGATTCCGGCGTTCTTGCCGTCGTCGCACAGGTTCTGGCGCCCGGAGGAGCAGTAGCGGCAGCTGCCGCAGACGGGAATGAAGGAGGCGACGACGTGGTCCCCCACCTCGACTCGGGTGACTCCGGGACCGACGGCCTCGACGACGCCGGCGCCCTCGTGACCACCGACCACGGGCATACGCATCGGTGCGTCACCCTTCTGAATGTGGTCATCCGAGTGGCAGAGCCCTGCGGCGTAGAACTTGATCCTGACCTCGTTGGCCTTCGGGGGATCCAGTTCCAGCTCAGTCAGCTCCCAGGGCGTACCGCCCTCGTAACAAACAACTGCCTTGGTCTTGATTGGTGTCAGCGCCTGTTCAGCAGCTTCCGGCGCGGCAACGGTGGTGCTCATAAGCCCCCTTCAGTCAGCATCTTTGCTTCGGGCACGCTCCGTGGTGGGAGACTCCCTGGTGATTCATAGTGCTCCCCGCAGTCACCGTGACACAGATCACTTCCTCAGGATGGAAGAGAGAAACCCTCGCCGCGAGCCCGAGCGTTGACACAGGTGCATCACCCTTCCAGCACGCGGTAATGCCCCTGCCCCTGGGGATCCGCTGCGGCGAAGATGCAGCACAGCACACCCGACACCGGTGCCGGGTGAAACCCGTCGCCACCGACCACCCCACCATCGAATAAGCGAGGACCGCCATGACCGACCAGACTGCCGCTGACACCAGCACCATCGACGACGCCCTGGCAAAGTTCCGGGACATGATGGCCAAGGACGACTATCACCTGAAGTGGTCCCTGAGCGACGAGAACCGGGTCACGGTGGAGATCGAGGCCGGCCCCGAAGCCTGCGCAGACTGCCTCTCCCCGACCCCCGTGATGGAGGCCATCATGGGCGAGGCACTGTCACAGACCCCCTACACGCTCGACCATGTGGTGCTGCCCAACGACCACTGAGGATGAGCCGCTTCACGCCATTCCATGGCATGGAAGCACCCATGACACTGCTCTTCGGCTCCCTGAATAGTGATATGCGACACACAGGCTAGGCGAGATCGGGCACCAGTCCTCTCGCCCAACGGTTGAAAGGGAGCCTCGTGAACGCACAGCAGGCCACAGAGCTCGATCCCCAGAACGCCCATCGAGTCTCCGAGTATCTCTACGAGCATGGCTGGTCAGACGGCCTTCCAGTGCTTCCCGCCACGCAGGAGCACGTGGACGAGTTTCTTGCGCAGACATCCCGGGATCCCGAGGAGGTCATCGCCAAGCTTCCGCAGCTGGGGCGCACGGCCACCGTGCGGGACGTAGCCGTCCACGCCGTGATGGCCGGGTGCCGCCCGGAGTACTTCCCCGTGGTCCTGGCAACATGGGATGCGCTCACGAACGAGCGAGCAGCCCTGGGAGGTGGTTGGCAGTCCACGTCAGGTCCCGCCCCGTGGGTGATCGTCAACGGGCCAGTGCGCGAGCAACTGGGCATCAACAGCACCGGCGGCGTCTACGGCCCCGGCTTCCGCCCGAACATGACCATCCCCCGGGTGATCGGGCTGACCGTTCGCAACAGCTTCGGGGTGCTGCCCCATGAGCTCGAGCAGGCCACGCAGGGTGTGCCCGGACGTTGGAGTCAGCTCATCGGCGAGGATGAGGAGCACAGCCCCTGGGAGCCGCTCTCCGTGGAACTCGGCGCTGCCCCCGGGGAAAGTCGCGTGAGCACCATGCTGGTGCGGACGTGCGAGTTCCTTGACAACAGGCACTTCCACGATCCGGTCGAGGTGCTGCGCGACTTCGCCGACACCATCTCCCGCTCCGGCCCCTGGATCTTCAAGCACTCCGCAGTGGGCATTGTGATGAACCCCGACCATGCCCGCGTCCTCTCGGAGGCGGGCTACTCCAAACAGGACGTCCGCGAGTGGCTGGTGGAGCACTGCGGCAAGACTGAGGGTCACCTGAAGTCCGTGGGCAAGGGACTGGGCGCCAAGCTTCCCGACGGCCCCTTCGACGACGAGCACTTCCACCGCGTCTTTGCCGAGAACAGCCCCAAGGCCCTGCCCATCGTGGTGGCAGGCTCCCCCAACGCTGCGATCTCCATGGTGGTTCGGGTGTTCTCCGACTGGGCCGGCGAGTCCTTCCCGGTCGAGACTCCCGGCGCCTAAAGTCCCCGTCTGATCCATACAAGGAGATACCTATGTCCGAACACGATTTCCCCGCTCCCCTCACCGACCCCCTGGCCACCGCTGACGATCAGTGGCTGGCCGGCAAGACCGCCGTCGTCGCCGGCGGCGGACTCTCCGGCCCCCTGGGCAACGTCGGATTCGCCATGGCGTGGCTTTACCACAAGGCAGGCGCCAAGGTAGCCGTCCTGGACCGCGACACCACCGCTGGTGATCGCACCGTAGCCGCTATCGAAGGGGACGGCGGCTCGGCCAAGACCTTCGAGGTTGATGTCCTCAGCGGAGAATCAACTACAGCTGCTGTCCAAGCTGCAGCGGATCACTTTGGAAGCATCGATGTCGTGGCTACCTCTATCGGTGGCGGTGGGGCCACCAGCGTCTTCGGCCTCTCCGAGGAGGACTGGGACCGGGCCTTCGACCTGAACCTGAAGTCGGCTTGGCGCCTGATGGTGGCCGCAGAGCCCCATATGCAGCGCGGAGGAGCCATCGTCACCGTCTCGTCCGGGGCGGCCGAGGGGCGCGGTCCGGCGATGCCCTACAGTTTGGCCAAGGCTGGCGTAGAGAAGCTCACGACAGGTGCCGCAGCCACCTTGGCACCCAAGGGAATCCGCGTCAACTGCATCCGGGTCGGCATGATCTGGGGCGCCTTCGCCGCCCGCGGCATGAACGAAGAGATGCGCGAGATCCGGCGTAAGAACGTGGCCCTGCAGACGGAGGGCAATCCCTGGGACATCGCCTCCGCAGCCTTCTTCCTCTCCACCGACCAGGCCCGGTGGATCTCGGGCCAGGTGCTCTCCGTGGACGGCGGCGGCTTCGCCATCCGCAACACCGGCGCCGCAGGAGACGACACCGTGAAGAAGAACTCGGCGTAACGACGTCGTTCCTTTTCCACTCAGTGGCACAGTCCCACTGAACGCCGACGGTGCCGCGCTACGGTACAAGAGATATCGGCTACCTGTAACTCACTCCCTGACATTGGAGGCCCCTGATGGAAGACAAGGTTGTCTCATCCGCCGCCGAAGCGGTGTCCGACATTCCCGACGGCGCCTCGGTGGCGGTCGCCGGCTTCGGCATTTCCCACCGATTCCCGTCCACTCTGCTCGAAGCACTGCGAGATCAGGGCGCCAAGAACCTGACGGTCTACTGCAACGGCCTGGGCTCCCAAGGCGCCCCTACCGCCCAGCTGCTGGCCGAGAACGAGCAGATCTCTAAGCTGGTCGCCAGCTTCTCCTCCCGACCCGGACCCCCGACCCTGGCTGAAGAGCAGATTCTGGCCGGAAAGCTCGAGTTTGAAGTGGTGCCTCAGGGCATCCTTGTGGAGCGCATGCGCGCCGGCGGGGCCGGGATCCCGGCCTTCTACACCGAGGTGGGTGCCGGGACCAAGGTCGCTGAGGGCAAGGACGTCCGCTACTTCGACGGACGTCCGCACATTATGGAGCGGGGCATCACCACCGACTACGCGATCCTTCGGGGTTACCGTGCCGACAGGTATGGCAACATCCAGTTCCGGGGCGGGAGCCGCAACTTCAACGACAGCTTCGCCAAGGCTGCCCGGGTCGCCATCATCGAGGTGGAGGAGATTCTCGAGGTCGGGGAGCTGAAGCCGGAGGAGATCCACCTGCCCGGGGTGTTCATCTCCCGCGTCGTAAAGACCACCACCAAGGTTGACGTGAAGACCCTGCCCCAGCGCACTGCCCGGCCCGCCGACTCTCGCAGGGAGTACAACGGCAAGCCTGCCCTCTCGCGTGCCGAGATCGGCCGCCGAGCCGCAGCGCTGCTGGAGAACGGCGCCGTGATCAACCTCGGGGCCGGACTGCCCAACCAGGTGGTGAACTATCTGGATGGTCGCGATGTGGTACTCCATGCGGAGAACGGCATGCTGGGATACGGCGGCTTCGTCGACACGGACCGCGCCGACCCCGACTTCCACGACGCCGGCGGCAATTTCATTGACGTGCTGCCAGGGGTGAGCTTCTTCGATTCGGTGACCTCCTTTGAGATCGCCCGCGGCAAGCGCCTGGACGCGGTCATCCTTGGCGCCTACCAGGTGGGCAGCAACGGCGACCTGGCCAACTGGGCCCACCCGGGGCGCCCCGGAGGCGGAATCGGCGGCGCGATGGACCTCGCTGTCGGCGCCCGCTCCGTGATCGTGACGATGGAGCACGTCGACTCCAAAGGTCGCCCCAAATTGGTGCAGGAGTGCCACTACCCCATCACGGCAGCCGAGTGCACCAGCGTCGTCGTCACCGACCTTGCCCTGCTGCGACACAATGAGCAGGGACGATTCACTCTCGAGGAGGTCGCCGAAGGCTTCACCGTGGATGAAGTTCTGGAACTGACAGGCATGACAGTGGATGTCGCAGACAACGTCGGCGTGATGCAGGAGGCATGGTGAACACACAACCCACACAGATTGAACTCGGAGACGACATCGTCGCGATCGATGTGCACACGCACGTCCTGGCCTCGGTCAACGATCCGCAGGACTCTGAGGAGCACGCCCAGCACAACGAGGCGATGCAGAAGTACTTCGGACGTGACTTCAAGAACCCGACGGTGCACGATCTTGCCGCGATCTACCGCGAGCAGAAGATGATGTGCGTGGTCTTCTCCGTGGATTCCAGCTGGGCCACAGG
This sequence comes from Nesterenkonia flava, assembly GCF_031432335.1. NCBI lineage: Bacteria > Bacillati > Actinomycetota > Actinomycetes > Micrococcales > Micrococcaceae > Nesterenkonia > Nesterenkonia flava. The sequence continues at coordinate 46,910 of NZ_JAVKGT010000001.1, forward strand.
TGAGCCGAACGCGGTGAGCAACGACGAGGTGCTTGAACTCGCTGCCCAGTACCCGAAGACGATCATCCCGTTCTCCGGGGTGGACCCCCACGGCGGCATGCGTACCGCCAAGGAGATCCGTCGCCTGGCAGCCAGGGGCACTCGGGGATTCAAGTTCCACCCAAGCTCGCAGGCCTTCTATCCCAACGACCGCAGCGTCTACCCCATCCTGGAGGCTATTGAGGAAACCGGCACCGTGGCCCTGTTTCACAGCGGCCACACCGGAGCCGGGGCCGGACGACGCGGTGGCGGAGGGATTCGCCTGAAGTTCTCGAATCCCATGCACATCGATGATGTCGCTGTGGACTTTCCGGACCTGAAGATCATCCTGGCCCATCCATCATTCCCGTGGCAGGACGAGGCTCTTTCGGTGGCCCTGCACAAGCCGCATGTCCACATCGACCTCTCGGGATGGTCACCCAAGTACTTCCCGCCCAGCCTTGTGCAGTACGCGCGGACCCTGCTGAAGCACAAGATGCTCTTTGGCACGGACTTTCCCCTGCTGACGCCCGAGCGCTGGATGAAGGACTTCGACACGCTGGGATATGACGACGACGTCAAGCGCCTCATCTACCGCGAGAACGCCGCTCGGCTGCTGGGACTCACCAGCGGCGAGTAGTCCCCCCAGCTCGGCCGCCGGCCCGCTCGGGACGGCGGCCGAGCTGGGTCTCGGGGCGATTTCTGGAGAGCCGGTCGCTACCGCAGGCCGGATTCCGTACCCAATGAATGGCATGAGTTTCAGGACTTCTTGTGATTTACGACACTGCGTGCCATAGTGATCTACATCACGTACGCACAGAATTGCCGGGGTTGCACCATGGAATCTACGCACGAACTCACCGCACCTAAACGTACTGCCGCCGGCCGAGTGCTGGCCCTGCTGGACGCCTTCACTCAGGGCGGCAGCCCATTGACCCTCTCGGAGATCAGCCGGCAGGCCGGCTTATCACTGACCACCACCCACCGACTCGTCAAAGAGGTCCTGCAATGGGGCGGCCTCGAGCTAGACGAGTCCGGGCGATACCGACTCAGCTGCAAGATCCTGGGCCTTGCCTCCACTTCGCGGGCCATGGTACTGAGAGAGCGAGCCCTGCCTCACCTCATGGAACTGCACAGTCGCACCGGCATGAGCGTCCACCTCGCCGTCCGGGACCGGGATGAGGTCATGTACATCGAAGCTTTGAGAGCCCACCCGAACTACACGGGGCGCAGCCGCATCGGCGGCCATTTCCGTTTGCACGTCACGGCAACCGGCCTGGTGCTGCTGGCACATGAGCGCGAGGAGTTCATCGAGGAGTACCTCAACCAACCCCTGAAGCGCTATACGGAGCACACCATCGCCGACGCCGACGAGCTTCGCACCACCCTCCATGACGTGAGGCAGCAGGGGTACGCAGTGGCTCACCAGTTCGTCTCCCCCACTGCTGGCGCCGTTGGCGCACCCATCGTGGGACTTGACGGGGAGGTCACCTCCTCCCTGGGACTGACTTATCACGTCAACCAGGTCAACCCTTCGGCCTTGGTGGACCTGGTGCGAGTGACCGCCACCCGGATCTCACGTGCCCTGCGGGAGAAGCAGCAGCTTGATCCGCGCACGGTGGACTTCAACCGCCGTCACGCAGGAATGCTCTAACTCCTGTCGACACACCGGTAGCCGCCCCTCACACCACGAGGGGCGGCTACCGGTGTGTAATGCGCCAGGATTTCCCTCTGACCTGGGCTTTTCCGTCGGTCAGAAGGATTTTAATAGTTCGTGAATGCACACTTCCATGACATGGAAGCACCATTGTTCGACCGCCCCGAAGTGACCAGGATCACTTTAAGGAAGCCTGATATGAAACAGGCACTCACTACATCCTGACCGCAATCACCAACAGAGGCGGGTTATGAAAGCAGTCCTGATCCACTACGCCAAACTGCTGGGATCGTCCTTCCTGCTACTCCTGGTGGTCATCACCATCCTGTTCATCCTCCTGGAAGCAGCTCCCGGCGATCCGGTGCAGTCACTGGTCGGCGACGCTCCAGTCTCCGATCAGTTCCGAGAGCAGCTGGTGGCCGCCTACGGGCTGGACCGTTCAGTTTTCGAGCGCTACTTCATCTATATGGGCAGCGTCCTGACTGGCGACCTCGGCACGTCGTTCACCACTCAGACCCCCGTGCTGGACCGCATCCTGGGCCGGCTGGGCAACACCCTCGCACTGGCTATTCCTGCCACGGTGATCTCTACCATCGGCGGCATCATTCTCGGTGTCATGGCCGCTCGCACCCGTAACCCGTGGGTGGACACCGGGATCTCCGGCGGCGCCGTAGGAATGTTCTCCGTGCCGAACTTCTGGCTGGGTCTGATGCTCATCTCGATCTTCTCCGTGCAGCTGAACTGGCTTCCCGCTCAAGGCACCGCGAGCTACGGCCAGTCGGGCATCGCCCTGGAGCACATGATTCTTCCGCTGATCACTCTGCTCACCAGCCAGTTCGCCTACAACATCCGCGTTATGCGCTCCTCCATGATCGAGTCCCTCGGTCAGGACTACGTCGACACGGCCCGCTCCAAAGGCCTCTCCTACCGCCAGATCGTCTGGCGCCATGCCATGCCCAACGCCATGCTGCCGATGATCACCATCACCGGCTACGGCATCGGCCTCATTCTGGCGGGCTCGGTCCTTGTCGAGCGCGTCTTCGGCTGGCCCGGCATGGGTCTTCTGCTGGTGGAGTCGATCAACAACAACGACACCCTGGTGGTGCTGGGCGTAGCGATCGTCATCACCGTCTGCATCCTCATCGCCAACATTCTCACTGACATCGTCTACGGACTCGTGGATCCGCGTCTGCGGGCACGATTCCGCCCCAAGAGGAGCGAAGCATGAGCCAGATCGCAGTTCCTGACATCACCCAGGCCGGGGGAACCCGACCTAAGCAGAAGACGTGGAAGGTCTACCTGCACAAGCCGGTCGTCATCATCTTTCTGACGCTGCTGGCCATCATGGTTGTCGTCTCTTTCGTAGGCCCCAGCTTTGTCGGCAGCCCGTTCAGCACCGCCCACACTCCCTTGCAGGCGCCGGGCGGACAGACCCCGCTCGGCACCGACCACCTGGGACGCGACTATCTGGCCAGGGTGGTCTACGGCGGGCGCACCTCCCTCCTCGTCGGCTTCAGCGTGGCACTGCTGTGTATGACCGCCGGGGTTCTGGTGGGCGGCCTTGCCGGCTTCTACGGGGGCATTGTCGACACGCTGCTGGTCAAGGTTGCCGAGTTCTTCCAGGTGATTCCGGGCCTTTTGCTTGCTCTGGTGGCAGCAGCGCTGCTGGGGTCCAACGTGAGCATCATCATCGGCATCCTCGCCGTGACCATGTGGCCGATCGTGGCTCGCATCGCCCGCGCTGAAGCCATGCGCATCGCGGAGCTGGGCTACGTGGAATCCGCTCGGGCCGCCGGATTCTCTCGCTTCAGAATCTTCTGGTCCGATGTGATCCCCAACGCCATGCCCCCTGTACTGGTGGCCACCACCATGACGGTGGGCCTGGCCATCCTGCTGGAATCGGGACTGGCCTTCCTCGGAATCGGCGACGCCAACCGCCCCAGCTGGGGCGCACTGCTCAACCTGGCCCAGCCCTACATCACGTCTGCGTGGTGGCTGGCTGTTATCCCGGGACTGTGCATCTTCATCGTTGTCCTCGCCGTCAACATGCTGGGAGACGCCCTCAATGACGTCCTGAACCCGAACATCGGGAAGGTGAAGTAATGACCGCTTCAACACACACAGAACCACTGGTCAAGGTCACCGACCTAGCCGTGAATCTGCCGACGGGACGGCGCTCGAGTGTTGACGCCGTAACTCAGGTCAGCCTCGAGATTCACCCCGGCGAGAAGGTCGGCATCATCGGAGAATCCGGTTCCGGAAAGTCCGTCACGGGTCGGGCGGTGGCGGGACTACTGCCGACGTCGCCGCGGGTCAAAATCCAAGGCTCAATCCTCGTCGACGGTGAAGAGATGGTGGGGGCGCCAGCAGAAGCGTGGCGTCAGGTGCGCACCCACAAGGTCGGCATGATCTTCCAGGACCCACTGACCTACCTGAACCCCGTGATGCGCGTGGGACGGCAGGTGGAAGAGTCCATCGCTCCTCGCCGCTGGAAGAACCGGGACCCTCAGGTGCGCACTCAGGCACTTGAGTTCCTGGAGCTCGCCGGCTTTCCCGATCCCCCGTCCGTCGCCAGACGGTATCCGCATGAACTCTCGGGAGGAATGCGTCAGCGCGTCCTCATCGCCATCGCCATCGCCAAGTGCCCCCGGCTGCTCATCGCCGATGAGCCCACCACTGCCTTGGATGCCACAGTGCAGAAGCGGGTGCTCGAGACGCTGCACAATACTGTCGAGGAAACGGGCACGAGCCTGATTCTGATCAGCCACGACATCGGCGTCGTCGCGAGCATGACCGAGCGCATCTACGTCATGTACCGAGGACGAGTCGTGGAGTCAGGCACCACCCACCAGATTCTCACCGCTCCCGAGCACCCCTATACCCAGGCCCTGCTGCGCAGCGTCCGGAGCCTCTCGGAGCCGGACGTGGAGTTGTATTCGATCCCGCTGGAACTGCGTCGCCAGCTCGCGATGGAGGAGGCCGTCTGATGCTTCTGGAAGCCAAGAACGTCTCGAAGACCTTTCGCAGCAGCGGTCGCGGAAGCTCCTCCGTACACGCGGTCAAGGAGGTCAGCCTCACTGCACAGCGAGGCGAGTTTGTCGCCATCGTCGGAGAATCCGGTTCGGGCAAGTCGACCCTCGCGAGAATGCTGCTGGACCTCCACCCGGCGTCGTCGGGCTCCATCGAGCTCAACGGCGTGGACGTGCGATCCATGAACAAGGCGCAGCGCCAGGACTTCCGCCGCACTGTGCAGGCTGTTCTTCAGGACCCCTCGGGATCCTTGAACCCGCGCAAGTCCATCGCTCAGTCGATCGGTGAGGTCATCCGGCTGCACAAGATCGCCGACTCCCGCCGCGACATCAGGACCAAGACCCTCGAGGCACTGGAACTTGTGGGCCTGGACCCGGCGGAGCACTACATCGACCGCTTCCCGCACGAACTCTCGGGCGGCCAGCGTCAGCGCGTTCTGATTGCACGCGCTGTCGCGCTGAACCCACAGATCATCATTGCTGACGAGGCGGTTTCCGCATTGGATGCCTCCGTCAAAGCAGGAGTGCTGCGCGTGATGGCGGACCTGCAGGAACGCCTCAACGTCGGCTACGTCTTCATCACCCATGACCTGCCTGTCGTGAAGAAGGTCGCCGACTACGTACACGTGATGTATCAGGGTGAAGTGGTGGAGCACGGGCCCGCCCGAGAGATCTTCGAGAACCCGCAGCACGAGTACACCGCCACGCTGCTTGATGCCGCCCCCACCTTGGATTCTCTGACTGAATCCTCCCCGGCCGCGGATTCATCCGCCGTCTGAACACTCGCCCCGGCGATACCGGGAAGAACCGCTGAAAGGTACCTGATGAACAAGAAGAAAACGACGCTGAAGAGCCGCCTGCTGCGCGGTGCCGCCGTCGTGGGAGCCGCCTCACTCGCGTTGACCTCCTGCGGGGGCAACGCCCAGGGCGATGACGAAGCAGTCTTCGTGCAGGCCGTGGGCGCACTCCCGCACCTGAATCCCCAGTTCTTCGTCTCCCCCGCAGTCCGCGTCGTGGGCGGCTCCATGATGGAGCCGCTGGTCAAGATCACTAATGAGGCAGAGATCATTCCGTGGCTGGCTCAGGACTGGGAGCTCAGCGACGACGGCTTGGAAATGACCCTGCATCTGCAGGAGGACGTCCAGTGGCACGACGGTGAGCCCTTCACCTCTGAGGACGTGAAGTTCAACCTCGAAGAGGTCATCGAGTTTCAATACATCGCCGGCAAGGCCGCGGCGTCGATTGACTCCGTCGAAGCACCCGACGAGCACACCGTCGTCGTCCATTTCAACGAGCCCTACGGCCCCTTCCTGCAGGTGCTCGCCCTGCAGTTCATGGTGCCGAAGCACATCTACGAGGGCACCGACTTCCTCACCAACGAAGCCAACCGAGCCCCCGTAGGCACCGGCCCGCTGGTCTTCGATAGCTTCGTGGAAGAGGAGCACGTGGAGGTGGTGAAGAACGAGAACTACTGGGCCGGCGAGGTCAGCATCGACCGTATGATCTTCCCCGTCTTCACCGACTCGAATGCGAGGGACCTGGCACTGCTCTCCGGCGAACTGGACCGCAGCGATGTGGATTCCTCTCAGATCGGCGAAGTCGAAGCGAACCCCGACCTGGAGTACAACTCCAACGGCACCATGCCCTGGCACGTGTTCTTCAACATGAACGCCCAGGTGGAGGAGCTCTCCGACCCCAAGGTCCGGCAATTGGTCTACTCGGCCATCGACCGTGAACGCATCCACGAGGCGGCAGTGCCGAACAACTCAGACCTGGCCGAGAGCATCTACCCCGACGCGGTGGACTGGGCCCACAGCCCCAACGTCAACTACCTCGAGGACTTCCCCTACGACGTCGACGCAATCAACGAGGGGCTCGACGAGGCCGGCTATCCCGTCCAGAGCAACGGCTGCCGCTTCGACCTGGAACTCACCTACATGGCGCCCCTTGCGGATGCGCGCAGCATTTCGGAGGTTATCCAGGCGTCTATGGACGAGGTGGGCATCTGCGTGGACCTCAACGGCATCGATGACCGTGTGTACATGGAACAGGTCTATGAGGAGGGCAACTTCGAGATCACAGTCCTCATCGGCACAACGGAGACCGATCCCAGCCTTGGCATCACCATCTGGCATGAGTGCAACGAGGAGAAGGTGATGTCCCGCAACCCCTCAGGCATCTGCGACGAAGAAATTGATGCACTAGCCGAACAGGCCATCCGCACCGTGGGTGAGGAGGCCCGCGGTCAGGCGTTGCAGCAGCTGGAGGAACGTGCCGCAGAAGTCATGATCTCCGGACCCATCGTCCACCTCTGGGGACTCTCCGCCTACAACGATTCCAAGTGGGAAGGCCTGGACCTTCCTGATAAGGCTGTGCCGATCCACTGGCACACTATCCGACGCGCAGAGTAACCACCTGCCACCGCCTCCGAACGGAGGTACGACGGCCCGGGCATCCTTCGATGTCCGGGCCGTCCCCTGTTCCGGGTACTTCCACTAACCGGAAATCACTGTGGCGTACGTCACAGTGAACGAGGAAGGTGGGGTCCACCACCCACACTTCTGGTGAAAGGCCCGACATGGCACAACGATCGCTCCGAACACGAATCGTGGAAGTCGCCGCCGTCCTGGGCGCAGCTTCCTTAGCGGTGACCTCCTGCGGCGGCAGCGCAGGGGGCGAGGAGGAGGCGGTCTTTGTCCAGGCGGTAGGAACCCTGCCCCATCTGAACCCCCAGTTCTTCGTCTCCCCCGCGGTCAGGCTGGTGGGCGGCTCCATGATGGAACCCCTCGTGAAGATCACCAACGATTACGACGTCGTCCCATGGCTGGCTCAGGACTGGGAGCTCAGCGACGACGGCTTGGAAATGACCCTGCATCTGCAGGAGGACGTCCAGTGGCACGACGGTGAGCCCTTCACCTCTGAGGACGTGAAGTTCAACCTCGAAGAGGTCATCGAGTTTCAATACATCGCCGGCAAGGCCGCGGCGTCGATTGACTCCGTCGAAGCACCCGACGAGCACACCGTCGTCGTCCATTTCAACGAGCCCTACGGCCCCTTCCTGCAGGTGCTCGCCCTGCAGTTCATGGTGCCGAAGCACATCTACGAGGGCACCGACTTCCTCACCCATGACGCCAATTCGGCACCGGTGGGCACCGGGCCCATGGTCTTCGACTCCTTTGCGGAGGAGGAGCACGTGGAGGTCGTGAAGAACGAGAACTACTGGGCCGGGGACGTCAGCATCGACCGCATGATCTTCCCCGTCTTCACCGACACCACCGCACGCGACCTGGCGTTGCTCTCCGGCGAGCTAGACCGCAGCGATGTGGACTCTTCCCAGCTTCCAGAGGTCGAGGCCGACCCCGCGCTGGGGGTCAACACCAACGGCACCATGCCCTGGCACGTGTTCTTCAACATGAACGCCCAGGTGGAGGAGCTCTCCGACCCCAAGGTCCGGCAATTGGTCTACTCGGCCATCGACCGTGAACGCATCCACGAGGCGGCAGTGCCGAACAACTCAGACCTGGCCGAGAGCATCTACCCCGACGCGGTGGACTGGGCCCACAGCCCCAACGTCAACTACCTCGAGGACTTCCCCTACGACGTCGACGCAATCAACGAGGGGCTCGACGAGGCCGGCTATCCCGTCCAGAGCAACGGCTGCCGCTTCGACCTGGAACTCACGTATATGGCCACCCTGGCCGACGCACGCAGCATTTCGGAGGTCATCCAGTCCTCGATGGACGAGGTGGGAATCTGCGTGGACCTCAACGGCATCGAGACCCGCCTCTACATGGAACAGGTCTATGAGGAGGGCAACTTCGACATCACCGTACTAGTGGGGACGACGGAAACGGATCCGAGTCTCGGCATCACCATCTGGCATGAGTGCAACGAAGAGAGGGTGATGTCGCGCAATCCCTCAGGCATCTGCGACGAAGAGATCGATGCACTGGCTGAACAGGCCATCCGCTCGGTGGACCAGGAGGCCCGCGGTCAGGCGTTGCAGCAGCTGGAGGAACGTGCCGCAGAAGTCATGATCTCCGCGCCCATCGTCCACCTCTGGGGATTAGCCGCCTTCAACGACGCGAAGTGGGAGGGGGCCGACCTCCCCGCCAGGGTCGTACCGATCAACTGGCATGAGATCAGCCCCACCTCATCGCCGGATTCCGCTCCTTAGCCCATCCATCATCACTCACACCATCGACACGAGGCGGATTCCATGAGCACCACCACGACCAGCACACACAGCGGCGGACCCCGAATTCGAGGGCTGCACTGGACCGGAGCACTGAGCATCGCGGCGCTGACCCTGAGCTCCTGCGGGGGCGGCGGCGCAGCGACCGCGGACGACTCAGGCCCTGAACGTGTATTTGTGGCTCCTACCGGCACCACCAACATGCTCAATCCACAGTTCATCCAGTCCCCGGCAGTGACGCTCGTGGGTCAGTCCATGCTGGAGCCCCTGGTGCGCATCACCGACGACTATGAGGTGGTTCCGTGGCTGGCCCGAGACTGGAGCATTAGTGCCGACGGACTTGAGGTCACACTTCACCTGGAAGAGGGCATCACATGGCACGACGGCGAACCCTTTACTGCCGAGGACGTGAAGTTCAACATCGATGAGCTATTCGCCCTCGACACCTTAGGCGCAGAGTTCATCGACGTCATTGCCGAAGTGGACGCTGTGGACGATCACACGGTCCATCTCACGATGCATGAGCCCTACGGGGCACTTCTGGAGGCGCTCGCTCTGCAGTACATCCTGCCGAAGCACATCTACGAGGGAACTGAGTACCTTCAGAATCCTGCCAATATGGAACCTGTCGGAACAGGCCCCTTCATCTTCGACCTCCATGAGGACGGCGACCGCATTGAGGTGGTCCGCAACGAGGACTACTGGAAGGGCGATGTCCAGGTGGACCGGGTGATCTTTACCAACACCACCGACGCCAACGCTCGCGACATGGCCCTGCTGGCGGGTGACATCGACCGAGTCGGCTCCTTCGGCAGGACCCGCCTCAACGAGATCGAGAACCAGCCGACGCTGCAGACAACCATCCGAGGAAACCTGCCTCAGCAGGTGATGTTCAACTTCAACGCCGATCGCGAAGAGCTCTCCGATCCAGCCGTCCGGCAGCTGATCTACGCCGCCATCGACAAAGAGGTCCTCACCGAAACTGCCCTACCGGGCACCTCGCACCTTCCGCACAGCGTCTTTCCGCCCGCGATGGACTGGGCCTCCCACCCGGATGTAGATCTGCTGGAGCTGTTCCCGCGTGACGTTGACGCCATCAACACTGCCCTGGACGAGGCGGGATACCCCCGCCAGGACGACGGCTACCGCTTCACTCTCGACATCTTCTACCTCAGTGTGCTCGCCGATGCGCACAATGCTGCCGAAGTCATGCAGTCGTCCCTGGACGACGTGGGAATCCGACTCAATCTCCAGGGCTATGACCCGAATGTCTACACCGACCTGGTCTATCACCAGCGGGACTTCGACCTCGCCATCCAAATCACGACGGCGTCCTCGGATCCCAGCCTGGGCCTGGCCCTCTGGTACACCTGCAACGAAGAGAACATTGCGGCAAGAAACCCGTCTGGGGTATGCGACGAGGCGCTGGACACCGCAGCGCGTGAGGCTCTGCTGAGCTTCGACGAGCAGGAGCGCGCCGCGCATCTGCATGCGTTCGAAGAACGCGCCGCGGAGATCATGATCTCCGCTCCGCTCGCCCATCTCGATCAGGTGACCGTGTACAACACCGCTCGGTGGCAGGGCCATGACTTCGCCGACGGATTGGTCGGCGGGGACTGGCTTGACGTCGTGCCCACCGACAACTGATCGGCAGAACATCAGGAGCTCAGCATGAAAAAGACAGCCCGGAAAACCCTCAGCGCAGCGGCGGTGGCCGCCCTGATAATCACCGCCTGCGGCGAAACCCAAGGCGACGACGACGGAGACCGAATCTTCATCTCTTCCACCGGAACACTGCCCATGCTCAATCCGCAGTTTGTCACCTCACCCGCCGTTCAGCAGGTGGGATCCTCCATGTTGGAACCACTGGTACGGATTACCGACGAGTTCGAGGTCGTCCCGTGGCTGGCTCATGACTGGACTGTCAGTGATGACGGTCTCGAGGTCACCTTCCACCTGGAGGAAGGCGTGCAGTGGCACGATGGTGAGCCCTTCACTGCTGCAGACGTCAAGTTCAACTTCGAAGAGATCATGCCCCTAGACTCGCTGGGGGCTGACTTCGTAGGGACCATCGAGTCGGTGGAGACTCCGGACGACTACACCGTCGTCCTGCGCCTCAGCGAGCCCTACGGAGCGCTGCTGGAGTCCCTTTCCCTGCAGTTTCTGCTTCCCCGGCACGTCTACGAAGGCACGGAGTACCTCGAGAATCCTGCGAACAATGCCCCCGTGGGCACCGGTCCCCTGGTGTTCGAGGAGTTCGTCGACGCAGATCGCGTGGAGGCACGGGGGAACGACAACTATTGGAAGGGCGAAGTCCAGGTAGACCGGGTCATCTTTCCCATCATGACAGACCCCAATGCCAGCGATCTCGCGATGCTCTCCGGGGAGATTGACCAACGAGGAGGCATTGTCGCGACACGGGTCGAGGAGTTCCAGGCACATCCTGACATTGAGCTCACGTTGCGGGGGAATCTTCCGCAGCAGGTGGTCCTCATGTTCAACGCCGACTCCGAGGAGCTCGCTGGCCCCGAGGTCCGCCGTCTGGTCTACTCGGCGATCGACAAGAACCAGGTGGTGGACACTGCGCTGCCGGAAACCTCGACGGTTCCGGAAGGGGTCTTCCCCGAGTCGCTGGGGTGGGCGCGCAGCCCTCACGTGAATTTCACCGAGGACTTTGCCTACGACGTCGAGGAGATCAATCGCCGCTTCGATGAGCTCGGGCTGACCGCCGGCGGTGACGGCTACCGCTTCAGCGTCGATGTCCATTACATGAGCCCCCTGGCGGATGCCGCGGCCGTGGCTGAAGTCATGCAGTCCACCCTCGCTGAAGTGGGCATCCGCGTGGAGCTCATTGGCTTGGAGACCAACGTCTACACGGAGAAGGTCTACGAGCAGAGGGACTTCGACACGGCGATCCAGATCGCGACTCTTTCGACCGATCCCAGTCTGGGCATCACGCGGTGGTACACCTGCAATCCGGAGAAGGTGGCGGCGCGGAACCCTTCGGGCGTGTGTGATGAAGAGATCGACGACGCCGCCCGGCGGGCCATTCTGACGCCCGGACAGGAAGAACGAGGCCAGCACCTTCAGCGATTCGAGGAGGCCGCGGCTGAGGCGATGATCGCCGCCCCCATCGTCTTCGTCTCTCAGATCAATGCCTACAACACCGCAAACTGGGAAGGCCACGACTTTGCCTCTGGCCTCAATGGCCAGGACTGGACGCTGCTGAAGCCGGTGGAGGACTAGACGGTTCGCCTCGAGTTCAGCGCTGCTGGCGCAGGGCCGCTTGGATTCGCTCGGCCTCATGCTGAAGTGGCCTGACAAATCGCTGCTCGAGCTCCGCAGGGCTCGAGTCAAGGCCGTTGGTCATTCCTAGGGCCACGTTCATGGCGGCCACCACCTCGCCCCCGGGCGCGAACACCGGGACAGCCACCGAACGCAGCCCCACCTCCAGCTCGTGCTCCACGAGGCTCCACCCATGGATCCGTGTAGCTTCCAGCTGTGCGAACAGCTCGTCAAGATCCGTGACAGTGTGAGGAGTCAGAGCCTTCAGGGGCAGCTTCAGGCGCGTGAGCACCTCATCGGGGCCCACGTGCGCCAAGTGGACTCGCCCCATGGACGTGGCATAGGCAGGAAGCCGAGTGCCCACGGCAATGTTGATCCTCATGATGCGACGGATGTGGGCGCGGGCTATATACACAATCTCCGCACCGTCCAGCACCGAGGCTGAGACCGACTCCCCCAGCTTGGTCGATACGTCTTCGAGCACGGGCTGGATGAGCTGAGGAAGATCCGCCGAGGCGAAGTAGGAGTACCCCAGTTCCAGCACTTTGGGCGTGAGCTCAAAGGTACGACCGCGCTGAGAGACGTAGCCGAGGTCGGCCAGGGTCAGAAGGAATCGGCGTGCGGTCGCGCGCGACAGGCCAGTACGCTCTGCGATCTCGGTCAGAGACAGCGCCATCCGCAGGTGCTGCGGCTCTCCTTCCGGCTCCTCGGTGAACGCTCGAATGACCTCCAGGCCCCGTGCAAGGGACTGGACATAATCACCGGTGCTCATGCGCGCCCGCCGTCGTTCTCATGAATTTTCCTCCAGGCCGTGTTCGCATATCGAACTTGACGCCACGATATGAACTGCGTCACACTCAAGCTAGTATTCGTCCCACTGAATAGGGATGGCGAGGACGAAGAACAGAATTTTCTCGGCTGCTGGGACAAGGAGGCCCCCTGATGGCTAACTCACCTTCTGGAGAATCGGTGCTGGATCGTGTCATGCGGATGCTCACCGCCCTGGAGACCGAACCGGAACTCACGCCCAGCGGCCTGGCCCGCGAGGCGGGACTGCCCAAGTCCACTGCCTATCGCCTCATTGAGGACCTCACCCGCCGCGGCCTGTTAGAGCGCGGACCAGACGGGCAGATCTCCCTGGGACGGCGACTGTGGGAGATCGCCCAGCGAACCCCCTTGGCGGCCACCCTGCGGCAAACTGCCCTGCCCTATATGGAGGATCTCAACGCCGTCGTCCAGCAGACCACGCAGCTCTCCGTCCTGGACGGCACGTCGGTGATGATCGTCGAACGACTCTCCCGCACAGGTGCCGTGGTCAATCCTGCTGAGGTGGCCAGCCGAATGCCGGTGCACCTGACCTCGATGGGGCACGCCATTCTGGCGTTCTCTGCCCGCTCAGTCGTTGACGACGTGCTGCGCAGGCACGGCGAGCGCATCGCGGCTGAGCGCCCACAGTTCCGAGCTGAACTGGCCGAAACCCGTCGCCGGGGCTACGCCAGCCTGGACCACCTCATCCATCGCAACACCACGGGGATCTCCGCGCCGATTCTCGACGTTCACGGTCGCGCTCAGGCGGCCATCACCGTCGTGGTCCCCTCGGACTCCGTCAACCTGGGTATGCATGTCATGGCGTTGAAGACGGCTGCACGCGGCATTGCCTCCAGACTGCGGGGTCAGGCCCAGGCTGAGGACCGCGGACCCCAGCCTCTCCGGCAACACGTGGTCGCCTTGGCCAGCTGACCTTCCCGGCTATCAGTCAATGAGACTCGCGCCCCCAGCGGCCTCACAGCTTCCTAGTGTGATCCCATGCACACATACAGCACCCAGGTGGGCATCATCGGTGGCGGTCCGGCGGGCTTGCTTCTGTCGCATTTGCTGCACCTCTCCGGCGTGGAATCGGTGGTCTGCGAAGCCCGGGACGAGGAGACCATCGCCACCACCCACCGGGCGGGGATCCTGGAGCAGGCCTCAGTCGAGCTGCTGCGCACAGCAGGCCTGTCCCACGCAGTAGAGGCCAACAGCCACGAGCACCGCGGCGTTTACCTTCGGTTCTCCGGCCGTTCCCATCATCTCGACTTCACGGAACTGGTGGGTGCCACCGTGAGTCTCTACGCGCAGAATCAGCTGTTCACAGACCTCGCCGAGCAGCGACGACGGGACGGCGGCACCGTCCTCTACGAGACGACGGTGTCCGATGTTCAGGGCCTGCAGGAGACGCGCCCGGTCATTCACGCCAGGACGGTAAACGGCGAGGAGGTTCGCGTCGAGTGCGACTTTGTCATTGGCGCCGACGGATCCCGGTCGGTGGCACGCACGCTGATGCCGGCCGCCGCTGAGCACCGACACAGTTACCCCTATGCGTGGTTCGGCTTCCTGGTGGAGGCTCCCCCCAGTGCTGATGAGCTGATCTATACCCACTCCCCGCAGGGCTTCGCGCTGGTCAGTCAGCGTAGCGATACCGTGCAGCGCATGTACTTTCAGTGCGACCCCTCTGAGAACGCCGACGAATGGAGCGAGGATCGCATCTGGTCCGAGATGCACGCCCGCCTCGCCGGGGATGATGATTTCGCGCTGAAGACCGGGCCCATCATCTCCACGACGGTCCTTCCCTTCCGCTCCTATGTGAGGGAACCTCTGCGCCACGGCCGGCTCTTCCTTGCCGGCGACGCCGCTCACACCGTTCCGCCTACCGGCGCCAAGGGCCTGAACCTGGCTCTGCACGATGCGAAGATCCTGCACGAGGGCCTCGAGAGCTTCTATCGCGGCGGCGGCAGCCAAGGCCTTGAGTCCTACTCGGAGCGAGCCCTTCGCCGAATGTGGCGTGTGCAGAGCTTTTCCTACTGGCTGACCACCCTCATGCACAATCCCCCGGGCCAGGACGAGTTCTCCAACCGCCGAGCGGCGGCAGAGCTGGAGGCGATCACCTCCATGGGTTCGGGACGACGCTATCTCGCAGAGAGCTACACGGGGTGGCCGCATGAGACCTGGTAGGACCGTATTCCTACGCCGACACCGCACCACGAATTTCCATCATTGAGAGGACAGCCTCATGAGCACACCCAATGTCAGCTCTGATGCCGCCGCAGGCACGCAGCAGCAGATCTCTGAGGAGATCGCTGCTCTGCACGGCGAGTATCAGCAGAATCTATCGGCCTCCGGCGCGCAGGAGCATCGCACGCGCCTGGATTTCCCTCCGTACCGCAGCTCCATTCTGCGCCACCCCACCAAGGACCTCCACCATGCGGATCCGGAGACCATCGAACTCACCAGCCCGGCGTTCGGTCACCGGGACGTTCACCCCATCGAGGCGGACCTCACGATTCAGCACTCCGGTGAACCCGTGGGTGAGCGCATCATCGTCACCGGACGGCTGCTCGACGGTGACGGACGCCCCGTCCGCAACCAGCTGGTGGAGATCTGGCAGGCCAATGCCGCAGGACGCTACATCCACAAGGGTGACCAGCATCCTGCCCCGCTGGACCCGAACTTCACCGGGGTGGGACGCACACTCACCAACGAACAGGGCGAATATGTGTTCACCACGATCAAACCCGCTCCCTACCCCTGGAAGAACCACCACAACGCCTGGCGACCGGCCCACATCCATTTCTCCGTCTTCGGCACGGAGTTCACCCAGCGGCTGGTGACCCAGATGTACTTCCCGGGCGACCCGCTCTTCGCACTGGACCCGATCTATCAGTCCATCGTGGACCAGCGCGCCCGGGATCAGCTCGTGGCACAGTATGACCACTCCGTCTCCGAGCATGAGTGGGCCACCGGCTACCGCTGGGACATCGTCCTCAGCGGACCACAAAGGACCTGGACCGAGGACGAGGAGGATCACTAATCATGACGCGCACCACTGCACTTCCGCCCACTCCGGGGCAGACCGTCGGCCCCTTCTACGGCTACGCCCTCCCCTTTGAGGGCGGGCCGGAACTCATTCGCCCCTCCGACCCACGCGCAGTTCGTCTCTACGGGACCGTGCGCGATGCCGAGGGCACTCCCGTCCCAGATGCGCTCCTGGAGATCTGGCAGCCCGATGACCAGGGTCGCATCTCCCAGGAGACTGGGTCCCTGCACCGCGATGGATACACCTTCACCGGTTTCGGCCGCGCCGAGGTCAATCGCGCTGGCGAGTACCAGTTCATCACGCTGAACCCCGGGGCCACTGACGAGGGCAAGGCACCCTTCATCCTGATGACAGTTTTTGCCCGGGGCTTGCTCGACCGCCTGTTCACACGCATCTACCTTCCCGAGCACCGGCAGACTGTGGAAGAGGATCCCGCCCTATCCGGACTGTCCGCCGAGGACCGTCACCGCCTCTTCGCCCACCGTGACGAGGACGGTGGGCTGCGCTTCGATGTTCACCTCGCCGGCGAGAGCCAGACCGTCTTCTTCGACTACGGGCACTGACGGTCGTCAACGCCCCACTCGCTCACCCACAATGAAGGAGTACCCATGACACAACGATCACACCGGATCCCCAAAGCTGCCCTGGCTGCCGCCGGCGCCCTTGCCCTGACGCTCTCCGCGTGCGGCAACGGCGACGGCGGCGGCGACGGGCCCGTTCCCGCTGAGGACGGAGAACTCGTCCCCATCGAGGTCGGCGTCCTGCCGATCGTCGACAATGCCGCGATCTACCTCGGCCAGCAGGAAGGCTTCTTCGAGGATGAGGGGCTGGACCTCACACTCACCCAGGCCCAAGGAGGCGCCGCCCTGCTTCCTGCCGTCGTAGGCGGTGACATGGACTTCGGCTTCAGCAACGTCACCTCACTGGTCATTGCCGAATCCCAGGGCCTGGACATCGAAATCCTGGCGGGCGGAAGCGGAACCACGGGAGATCCGGACGAGGACTTCGCCGCCGTCGTCGTGCCTGAGGACTCAGACATCCAGGACATCGCCGACCTGGAGGGCGCCAGCATTGCGGTGAATACCCTGAGCAACATCTCTGACTCCACCATCAGCGAGGCGGTTGAGCAGGCTGGCGGTGATCCTGACTCCATCGAGTTCGTCGAAATGCCCTTCCCCGATATGGCAGGGGCACTGAGCAATGGCACGGTCGACGCCGCCGCGGCGGTCGAGCCGTTCCAGACGCTCATCCTCAACGACCAGGCACGTGCCATCTTCTCGAACTACGCCTATCCGGTGGAGGACCTCACCGTTGCCGTCTGGTTCACCTCCGGCGACTACCTTGAGAACAACCCGGAAGTGGTGGAGGCCTTCACGCGGGCCATCGCCGAGTCCCAGCGCTATGCCGACGAGAACCCTGATGCTGTGCGGGAGATTCTGCCCACCTACACGGATCTCGACCCAGAAGTCATCGAGCAGCTGACGCTCTCGCGCTACCCCGCCGCGGTGAACCGGGACTCCCTCCAGCAGATCAACGAGATCTCGGAGAAGGCCGGCATCATCAACGAACAGCTCGACCTCGAGGAGCTCTTCAGCGACTACACCGTCACTGAGTAGCACTATCTTTGACAGGCCCGGGGCAGGCAGAGGCTAACACTCTGCCCACCCCGGGCCTTCTCTGTGCCGAATAGCCCTTGACTATAGATACAGGCTGCCTGATACTGAATGTGATCCACATTACATCCAGTGAGGGAGCACCATGAAGAACAGACTCGTGCGCGGCATCGCGCTGACCGGCACACTGGCCCTGGCGCTGACCGCCTGCGGAAACGACGGGAACAGTGCCGAAGGAGAGGAGAACGGCCTCACCGAGATCAACTTGGGAGTGCTGTCCATCGCCCCATCGGCTGCCGTCCAGTACGGCCTGGATCAAGGAATCTTCGAAGAGCACGGGCTCGATGTCACGCTGACTCCGGGTCAGGGCGCTGCGGCCATGCTTCCGGCGGTTCAGACTGGAGACATGGACTTCGCCGTCGGCAATGCGCTCTCCGTTCTGGTCGCCGTGGACCAGGGCCTGGACATGCGCATCCTCACCGGCTACTCCCACTCCTACGCCGAAGGGGACGATATCAACGGAGTGGTGGTGCGGGCCGGCGAGGGAATCGACTCCTGGAGCGATCTGGAGAACCAGAGTGTCGCTGTTAACGTGCTCAACGGACAGGGCGACCTGACGATCATGGAGGCCGTGTCACAGGACGGCGGCGATCCCGACGCCATCGGGCTCACTGAAGTCGACTTCCCGGACATGACGGCACAACTGGAACGCGGAAACATCGACGCCGCGTGGCTGCCCGAGCCGTTCCTGAGCCAGGCTCTGGCCGAGGACGACTTTGAGCTTCTGGGGCACCCCAACCAAGAGGTCATTCCCGGCCTGCCGACCATGATCACCTTCACCTCCGGCAGCTTCGCCGAGGAGAACCCCGAGGTGGTCGAGCAGTTCCAGAGCGCGATGGACGAGGTTCTCTCCTCCGCCGAGGAGGACCCTGAAGGCACCGCGGCAGCACTCGCTGAATTCCTCGATATGCCGGAGGACGTCGCTTCAGGAGTCCGCATGGAGCAGTTCGACAGCGACCCCCGCGTGGAGCAGCTGCGTACGATGGTTGAGCTGATGGTCGGCTACGGGTTTATCGACGAGGAAATCGACCTGGATTCTGTCGTGCTGCAGTAATAACTGGAAGACAATACACAAAAGATGGGGCGGGAGACAGCATCTCCCGCCCCATCTTTTGTGATACTTAGTGCTCTACCACCAGTGATTCATCAAGAACGGCGACCGACTGGGTGTCCTGGAATGCACGGACTCCCTGGATTCCCATTTCGCGGCCGAAGCCTGACTGCTTGAAACCGCCGAAAGGAGCACGGTTGTCCAAACGCGTGGCTCCGTGGTCGTTGACCCAGATGTAGCCGGCCACGATGCGCTGTGCGATCCGCTGCGCCTTCTCCACATCAGCTGACCACACCGAGCCGCACAGTCCTGCCCAGTTGTCGTTAGCCTTGTGCACGGCTTCATCCTCAGACTCCACCGGGATGATGGGGACCACCGGGCCGAACTGCTCCTGGGTCACGACCCGCAGCGACTCATCAGGATCCACCACAATCGCCGGTCGCAGGAAGTGCCCCTCGGAGAACTCACCTTGCGGAAGTTCACCGAACTCGAGGACTTCAGCTCCGGACTCCCGTGCTTCAGCGATGAGATCAGCCACGAACTCCTTCTGCTCCTTGGTATGCAGCGGTCCCATCGTGGTGTCCTGTGCCAGGCCGTGCCCCAGCACAACCTTCTCCAGCCGTGCCGAGAGCCCTTGTACGACCTCGTCCATTCGGGAGCGGTGAACGTAGATCCGCTTAGCATTCATGCAGATCTGGCCGGTCGTATCGTAGATGGCATGGTAGAGACGGTCCAGATGTTTGTCATCAAGGATGGCGTCTTCCAGGATGAGGGCCGCGTCGTTTCCTCCGAGCTCCAGCGTGACGCGGGTAAGGCCCTGTGAGGCCAGTTCCTGCATCTTCTTGCCGCCGCCCACTGATCCGGTGAAGGTCAGCTTCGCGACGTCCTCGCTGGTGATCAGCTCCGACACGTCCTCGTTGCGCCCAGTGACCACGTTGAGCACACCGGCGGGCAGCTTCTCCGCGACACGCTGCACCAGCCGGGTGGTCGCCAGGGGCGTGGACGGCGGGGGCTTAACGATGACGGTGTTGCCCGCCACCAGAGCCTGGGGCAGGGATGCGGCGAGAATAGCCAGTGGCCAGTTGTAGGGAATGATGACCGTAGCCACCCCTAGGGGCTTGTAGCGCACGGTGGTCTCGGTCGGAATCTGATCGGCGGTTCTCAGGACAGTCGCCTGATCAACCTCATCCGCCAGTCCGGCAGCCAGCCTCCAGCGGATCTCGAAGACCAACGCATCAACCCAGGCCTCCATGACGGGCTTGCCGTTCTCCTGGGAGAGGATGGCCGCATCGGTGTCCCGGTCCGCGTCAATGCCTTCAACGGCCGCGATCATCGCCTCAGCGCGTTCCTGGGCGCTCAGCGCGGACCAGTGCAGGAAGGCATCCTTCGCGGCGGCGATCGCCTGGTGCACATGGTCCGGGGTCGCTGCCGCTGCATGGCCCACCACGTGGGAAGGCCGTGCTGGGTCAACGACAGTCAGCGTGTCGTCCGTGCGGATCTCTTCTCCGCCGATGAACAAGCCGGTCACGACTGGTTCATTAGTTCCTGCTGCGGGCATAGGTGCCCACCTCCTCGTGGACGTGAATGTACGACAGTTCCATTGTGTTCCAGGTCACGGAAGCGCTCCCTGAATATCCCACTCAATTGGACGGTGGGCACCCGCGGGACCACACATGTGGTACCGCGGGTGCCCACCGAGATAGCTCAGAGGCGACTACTCCGCCTTAGTGCGCCATCCGCCGTCGGTGTAGCTCTGGCGAACAACCTCGGAGTAGGGCACCGGGCTGACGTCGACGGAGACCTCGTACTGGCGGTGCGGCTCCACCGAGGACTTCTTGGTGCCGCCGTCGGGCTCGCCCCAGACCACCTTCAGCTGAGATCCGATCTCGACACTGGGATCCACGATGGCCAGAGACAGCGGGCGCCGCTCGTTCCAGCTGTATCCGGTGAACATCGACAGGCCCACCACCTTGCCGGACTCATCGATCACGGAGTCGAAGTTGGAGGCGCCGTAGTTGGCGTTGGGCAGGTCGAAGAACTTGTAGGGGGGCTTGTCCTTCTGGTACATCGAGGCGTGAATGGTGGCCACGTCGTCGCCGTTCCATGCCAGGGTGACCTTCTTCCGCTGCGCCTCGGGGTCCATCTCCTTCAGGGCATCCGCGCCGATGAAGTCGTGGTCGTACTTGATGAACGATCCGTAGCCGAGCTCCCACGGCGTGGTGTAGTACCCCTCGATGCTCTCAGGCACGTAGGAGCCGGCGATGGCGGAGTTCGCCTCGTAGCTGTCGGCGCCGAGCCACTTGCGGTAGTCGGCCAGCTTGTCGCCGGAGTAGATCGCAGGCAGGGGCGAGGGGATCCAGCCCGACTCCAGCGTGTTGCACGAGTAGGCACGGGCACCAGCGGGCTCCAGGCCGAACTCGGCACCGGCCTCGATGATGGTCTCGCGAATGAAGTCGTAGTCCTCATAGGGACCCCAGAGTTCGAGGCCCGGGGCTCCGGCCATACCGTGACGCAGGGTGCGCACCTGCTTGCCGCCGACGTTCATGGTGGACATGTTGAAGAACTTCAGCTTCTCCAGCGGGCCGCCGTGCACCTTCTCGATGACGTCCCACGCCTTGGGCCCCTGGATCTGCAGACGCCATTCCTGGCGGATGACGGCCTTACCCATGGGCCGCGAGGGAGATCGACGGTCCACCGTCAGCTCAACGTTGTAGCCGCCGGTCTCCGCGTGGAAGATCAGCCAGTTGGCAGCAGGGCTGCGACCCACGTAGACGAATTCCTCCTCGGCCTCGCGGAAGAGGATGCCGTCACCGATCACGTGACCGTAGGGGGTCACCGGCACGTACTGCTTGGCCTTGTTGACCGGGAAGTTCGCCACGGAGTTGATGGCGGTGTCCGAGATGAGCTTCAGCGCATCCGGTCCCTTGATGTAGAGGTTATCCATGTGGTGGCTCTGGTCGAAGAGCACCGCGGATTCGCGCCAGGCCTGAACCTCCCGGCGCCAGTTGGTGAACTCCGATGCCACCACGGGGTAGACATAGGCGCCGACCTGCACATTGCGCAGGTGTTCGACGACGTTACCTGAGGCGTCCAGGACGTCCTGCAGGGACTTATTCGACATGATCATGTTCCTCTCGTTGAATTCGGCGCTGAGGGTTGAGGTTCTCAGGCGAGACGGGTGCGCTGTTTGAAGGATTGAACGGTCTGCTCCAGCAGGCAGGCGATGGTCATGGGACCGACGCCACCCGGAACCGGGGTGATCCACCGGGCACGGTCGGCGGCTGAGCCGAATTCGACGTCGCCGGTGTTGTCCGCGTAGCCGGCGTCGGCAACCACGGCTCCTGCCTTCAGCCACTCCCCCTTGATGAGCTCAGGGCGTCCGGCGGCGGCCACGACGATGTCGGCCCGGCCCACGTGATCGGCCAGATCGGTCGTGCGTGAGTGGCAGTAGGTCACGGTGGCGTTCTGGCCCAGCAGGAGCAGGCCCATGGGGATGCCGAGAATCCGGCTGCGCCCGACGACGACGGCGTGCTTGCCCTCAAGCTCGATCCCGTAGCGCTCGAACAGGCGCATGATGCCGCCCGGTGTCGCGGAACGGAACCCGCCCTCGTTGAACGCCATGGAAGCCAGCGATCCGCTGGTCACACCGTCCACATCTTTGGCGGGATCGATCGCCTCGAACACCGCCGCCTCGTCCACCTGCGGGGGGGCGGGATGCTGGACCAGGATGCCGTCAACTTCTGCGTCCTCGCTGAGGCGGCGCACGGCGGCGACGGCCTCTTCAGTGGTCGTGCTGTGGTCCAGCTCAATCTTGCGGGGCTCAATGCCGACCTGCCGACAGCGGTTGATCTTCATCTTCACGTAGGTGTGAGATGCCGGATCGTCACCGATCAGAACGGTGGCCAGAACGGGTGCGCGGCCGACCTTCGCGGTCAGGTCTGCGACCTCCGCCTGAAGCTCCTCGGTGATGGCTTTGGCCGTTGCTCGGCCGTCGAGTATCTGTGCGCTCATCCTCGTACCTCTCTCTGTACTGGTGCGGGGATCAGAAGACGATGGTGGCGTTGCCGTCACGCAGCACCCGGTCCTCACAGTGGGCCTCCACTGCGGAGGACAGGACACGACGCTCCACGTCAGCGCCGCGTCGCTGAAGATCCGAGGCAGTCTCCTTATGCGTCACGCTGATGACGTCCTGGGCGATGATGGGGCCTTCGTCGAGGTCCTTGGTGACGTAGTGGGCCGTGGCGCCGATGAGCTTGACGCCCCTCTCCTTGGCTTTGCGGTACGGGGCAGCCCCGATGAAGGCCGGCAGGAAGGAGTGGTGGATGTTGATGATGGGCACGCCCACGTTGTCGATGAACCCCTCGGTGAGGATCTGCATGTAGCGGGCCAGCACGACGAGGTCGACATTTCCCTCCAGCAGTTCCAAATGCCGTGCCTCGGCCTCTTCACGCTTGCCCTTCTCCACCGGAACGTAGAAGTAGGGAATGCCGAATGCCCTGACGTCATCGCTGAGATCGGGGTGATTGGAGATCACCATGCTGATATTGATGGGCAGCTCACCTCGGCGCTGGCGCCACAGCAGGTCCAGGAGGCAGTGATCGGACTTCGAGGCGAACACGGCCACCCGCTTGCGCTTCTTTGCCTCGACCAGGTTCCAGCTCAGATCGAACTCGCCGAGCACTTCGTGCAGTCTTGCCTCCAGCTGAGGCAGGACAGCCGAGAGCTGAGGCAGCGTGAACACGGTGCGCTGGAAGAATCGTCCGCCTTCCGGATCCGAGGTGTACTGATCCAGGGAGGCGATGTTCGCCCCCACCTCAGCCAGGGTGCTGGTGATCGCTGCGACCAGTCCAGGGCGGTCCACGCCCTGGACGATGAGTCGCGCCGTATTCTCCCGCTGCTGTGCGGCGCTGGCATCGCCGGCGGTCGACGTCGTCGTCGGATTCTGCGGTGCGGGCGCAGTGTGAGTCTCCACGTGGTGCTCCTTATCCCTGAAGATGCGGTCTATGAGGCCTGGGCGATGAGATCGCGCCGCCACGCCTCAGTGTTGGCGAGGTCGTTGAAGGTGAAGATGTGGAAGCCAGTGATGGCTGTGTCCGCGTTGCCCTGGGCCAGATGCTGGACGAGGCCGCGAATGAGCTTGGTCGGCTTGTACCCCGAGGGCGAGAAGAACTTCCAGAACATGTTCTGCTGCTTCTTCAGGAAGCTGGCCGACTGTCCCAGCCCCAGTCCGGCTGAGACGCGCGCCAGCTTCTGACGGCTCACCGGTCCGGGCATGCCGACGTAGACGGGAAGATCCACGCCTTCAGCCTTGATCCGCTTGCCCCAGTCCATGAAGGCGTCTGCGCTGAAGCAGATCTGGGTCAGGACGCGGTCGGCGTAGGGAGCCTTGTCCCGCAGGGCCTGGTCGATGTCTTTCTGGGGGAACAGCGAGTGCCCCTCCGGGTAGCCTCCGATGCCGATGTTGGAGAAGTGGTGGCCGCGCGCATCCAGTGCCTTGAGCAGGTCGAGCGCGTTGTTGAACTCACCTGCTGGCTTCTCGGCGTCACCGGCGACGATGAAGACTCGGTCGATGTTCGCGGCTTCCATGCGGGAGACCAGCTGGTCCAGCTCCTCCGGACCGCGGACCAGCCGGGCCGGGACGTGGGGGGCCACGGTGTAACCCTTGTCCCGCAGGAAGAAAGCGGCGTCCAGGGTCGGTTCCAGCCCCTTGCCTCCGGTGGCCGTGATCGTCAGGGGAACCTCGGTGGGCACCTCGGCCACGACCTTGTCCTTCGCGGTCTTGAACGGCATCACCTCGTAGCCGATGTTCTCAACGAGTCCGGCGAGGACCTTCTTCTCCTGCGCGGTGACTGCTACTGGCTTGGCCATAAGTGGTGTCTCCTCGGTACGTGTGACTGCTCCAATACCCTGAACGCGTCCCGGGCACTGGAGAGTGATCTGCTTCACATTCACTCTACGGTGTGACTTGCCCCACTCCATGGGGTAATAGACGGAAGTTGTCCTGCGACGTTTGTCCTATGCGCCGGACGCGGCCGAACCATGCGCCGCCTCGGTGTCCGGCTCACCGTCGGCCCCCGGATAGGGGAACTCAGCCCGCACAAGCGTGCCCACTCCCCCGATGTCGAGCGTGACATCCAGCTGCCCGCCCCAACGCTCCACGCGTTGACGCATGAAGCTCAGACCATTGCCCTCGATCCAAGGGTTCTCCCGTCCCTTGGGCACGGAATCGGGCTCACGCCCGTTGTCCCGCACGGAGATCTGGATGGCATCCAGACCGGCCTGGTCCAGACTGATCGTCAGCAGGTCGGCGGAAGAGTGCTTGACAGCGTTGTGGACCGATTCGGCAATGACATGGTAGATATCTTCGGCCAGTTCACCCGCGAGCTCCTCCGCGACTGGCCCGACGGTCATATCGAAGACGACGCCGGTCTGCCGGTGCGTGGTGGCCTCCAGCTTCCTCAGCGCCTCACGCAGCCCCACCCCGCTGATGGCCGAGGGGCGCAACTGGGCCACGAGTCCCCGCAGATCCTGCAGCACCGAGCCCGTGATCCCTTCGAGGTCCTCGGTGATCTCCTGGATGCGCTGGAGACTCTGCGGGTGCTCCCCGCGGCTGAGCACCTTCAACGTCTGGACGATCATGCCCATGGAAAAGACCTGCTGAACCACCGAGTCGTGAAGGTCGCGAGCCAGCTGCTGGCGAACCTGTCGCTGCGCGGCGCTGCGCTCCTGCTCCAGCAGTGACGCATAGTCGATGGCCAGACCCGCCTGCTCTGCCATGGCCAGCAGAAACTCCAGGCCCTCCTGGTCGATCTCCTTGCCCGGGGACACGAAGACGTTGAGGATCCCGATCGTTGACTGTCGAACTTTGATGGGCACGGAGGCAAAGGCGTCCCATTCCGGATACCGGTGATAATCGTGCAGTGGCTCCCACGCAGGATCGTTCATGATCGCCTGGTAGCGGTGCGGGATGATCACCGGTTCCCCGGTGTGCAGCGCCTCGATCATGCGCAGATCGGCGCCACGCTGCTCGCACTCCTTCAGCCTCGCAAAAAAGGATCGACCTCGGGAGGTGGGAAAACCGGCGATGCCGAGCATATGGAGCTTGTCTCCCGAATGCTCGTTGGTGAGCACCTGGACTCCGGCCAGTCCGTCCGCCTGGAGAATCTCATGGGCCAGGGCTCGCAGCGTGGCCGGAAGGGAACGCTCAGAGGCCACTCGCGCCGCAGTGCGCGCCACAGCGGCGGCCCGACGTTCTCGACGGCGAATCGCCTCCAGCTCCGTCGGTACGAGTGGCTCCGGCATCATCTTTAAGCGTCCGCCTCCTCGGCATCGACGTATCTGATGTTCAATTCTTCCAGCTTGGGGCGCAGATTGTAGAGATCCAGTCCCAGCACGCCCTGACTGAACTGCTCTCTCTTCTGTGCCTCATTCTCCGCACGGGCCTGAGCTTTCTCCGCGACCTCCGTTGCCAGACGGCGGGGAACGACGACGACGCCGTCGTCGTCTGCCACCACGGCATCCCCCGGATGCACCGTGACCCCGGGCAGCTGCACGGGGACGTTGATGGATCCGGGATTCAGCTTATTGGTGCCCTGGGAATGCACAGCACGCGACCATGCGGGGAAACCCATCTCCGTGAGGTCAGCGACATCACGGACGCCGGCGTTGATCACCAGACCGAGGGTCCCCCGGGCCTTCAGCGCGGTCGCGAAGAGGTCCCCAAACATGCCGTCACTCGAGGACGAGGTGGTGGTGACCACCAGCACGTCACCCTCCCCGCACTGCTCGATGACCGCGTGAATCATGAGGTTGTCGCCTGGATGACTCAGGACCGTCACCGCGCGTCCGGCGATCCGCGCCCCAGGATAGATGGGACGCAGAACGGGCTCCACGAGGCCGCTTTTGCCCATTGCCTCGTGCACCGTGGAGACGCCCAGACGACTGAAGGTGGATAGTGCCTCCGGGTCGGGGCCGGGAATGGAGGCGCTGCGGACGATCTTGTGCCCGCTCATACAAGCTCACGTCCCACCACGGGAAACAGGCGAGCGTGGGCCTCAGCGTGAGTGATGGACTTGGGCCCGCCGTTGCGCACAGCCTGGACTCCGCGACGCACCGCCAAGTCGGTGTAGTACTCGATCAGATGGCTCTGAGCGCCCATGCACTCCATGGCTCGGCGCTTGGTGTCGAAGACCTCGGTGATGTCCAGCAGCAGGTCCACGGAGAAGCCGCACATCTCGGGCTGATGGGGTTCGAACATGAGCACCTGCGGCGCCCCGATCGGAGGGTTCTCCGTCTGATGGCCCATCGCCTGGGCCACCATGCGTGCCCGCAGCAGCGTCTCGTGAGCCATGTTGTGGTCGCGGTTGTAGGGATCGTTGGCGACGTGGGTGAGGATGGTGTGCGGCTGGTAGGCGCGCAGCAGGTCCACGACGCGATTGAAGGCCTCGTCATCCACGTGGAGCGGGTAGTCACCCAGGTCCAGGAAGTCGGTGCTCGCTCCCAGGATCTCCGCGGCATTGGTCGCCTCTTCGCGGCGCTTCTGCAGCACCTTCTCCATGGTCATGCCCTCTTGGCGCCAGAGCCCCTGGGATTCTCCGCGCTCGCCGAAGCTCAGGCAGATCACGTGCACGTCGTCTCCGCGCTGGGCTGCGGTGGCGATCGCGCCGCCGGCCCGCCAGACGAAGTCTCCGGAGTGCGCGCTGAAGACGACGACAGATTTCTTCTCAGATGCCATGAGGTGACTGCTCTCCCTAGTGTGCGTGTGTGCTATTTCATCAGCCCGCCGCCGTCACAGACCATGGTCTGTCCGGTGACCAGGACGCCGTCGGGTGAGGCGAGGTAGGCCACCATGCCGGCGAAGTGGGCTGGTGTGACGAATTCTTTGATAGCTTGCTTGTCCCGGGTGGCGGCGAAGACCTCGTCACCGGAATGTGCCCGGGTGCCGGGGGTGGCCACCTGGGCAGGCATGACGGCGTTGACCGTCACGCCTTCGGCTCCCAGTTCGTGCGCCAGAACGCGGGTCATGCCCGTGAGCGCGCCCTTGGAGGCGATATAGGCCAGTTGCCCGGCATTGCCGGTGAAGAACGTGCGCGAGGCAATGTTGATCACCCGCCCCCGCCACGGACTGCGCACCAGATGATCGTGGCAGGCCTGCACCATCAGGAGGGCACCTACCGCGTTGACCGCAAAGTACCGGTGCATCTCCTGTGCGCTCACGTCCAGATAACTGCCTCGACCCGAGAGCAGACCCGCATTGTTGACCAGGATGTCCACGCCGCCGAGGCGGTCGGCGATGGCGCCGACCACCTCAACGATGGCGTCTTCATCGGTCACATCGCAGCCGAAGTAGTGCTGGTTCTCGCCCCACGGAACGTCAGGCTCCCGAATGTCCAGGCAGGCCACGGCGCTGCCCTCTGCGGCGAGACGATCTGCGATGCCCCGGCCGAGTCCACCGGACGCACCGGTGACCACCGACACCGTGCCCCTGAGCCTCCCGGGGACGGCAGCCGGCTCCTCAGCCGGACCAGCGTGCTGGGTGCTCATCGTTGACCCTCTCTTGACCTGATGTGCTGCCGACTTCAGACCTATTTCTCCTGCGGATGGGTCGCCAGCGGCTCGACCTCGACGTCCATCCACGGGAACTGGGGTAGAGACGCCAGCGCCTCGTGCAGGACCGTGGCGTCATCGGCCTCCCACAGCCCTACGGTGGCACGGCGGCCGGGTACGCGCCAGAGCTTCTTGAGAATCCCCGACTGCCGCAGCTGCACCGCGCGCTCACGCTCGGCCGCCTTCAGCTCAGCAACTTGCTCGCTGCTCAGCGACTCCGGCAGGCGGGTTTCGAAACGGACGAGAAACTCCATGAGAGGTTCCTTCCTCGGTGAGGGGTGGGTCAGTCGTGCTTCGGCGCGGAGACTGCGGCGCGGTCAGCGATGGTCCGCAGCACCTCAGCCAGCTCGGCGGGCGCGGTGACCATAGCCTCATGCCCGGTGGCCACCTCATAGGTGTCCCAGCCAGCCGCGGCTGCCTGTTCGTGGAACGGTTGGAAGACCCGCATCCAGTCCACGCACTCTACGTAGACGCCGGTGACCTCCTGGTAGGCCCCGCTCAGCGGGAGAGGATCGGTATAGGTCTTCCACGGGTGAGGCGTCAGGCGCGGCACCAGCCAGTCGATGTCACGCTGATCGGTGACCCCCAGCTTCTCCAGCGGCCGGGGCGGAATCAGCCAGCCGAAGCCGGCCTCCGCCACGGACTCGTAGTAGTGGTGAGCCACCTTCTCGGGCAGCAGGTCGATGGCAGGCTGCCCGTCCCCGATGAAGCCGTCCAGGTGGACTCGGCGGCTGATGCGCTCGGACACGCGGTCGGCCACACCCGTGATGACCTGTCCGGCGTAGCTGTGCCCCACCAGGATCACGTCACGCAGGTCATAGGCCTCGATGAGGCTGACGACGTCGGTCACGTGGGTCTCCAGCCCCACCGAGGGGCTGATCAGGTGTGCGGCGTCAGAGAGACCGGTCAGGGTGGGGGTGTGAACCTCGTGGCCGGCGTCCCGCAGCAGGGGCGCGACCCGTTGCCAGCACCAGCCACCGTGCCAGGCGCCGGAGGTCAGAACGAAGGTGCTCACAGCACGGCCTCCTTTGTCGTCGTCGTCTGGTTCTCGGGCTTGTTGAGGGCATCAGCCGAGGCCCGGTACGTTCCCACCTTCAAGACGCTCATGGCCAGGAAGCTCACGACACCCATGATCAGCAGATAGGTGGCAATCGGCCAGGAGGCGTTAAACGCGGCGTAGAGGCTGGTCCCGATCAGCGGCATGAAGCCACCGCCGAGGATGGATCCGATCTGGTACGCCACCGAGGCGCCCGAGTAGCGGACTTCGGCCGGGAACAGCTCTGCGATGAGTGCGGCCTGTGGTCCGGCCATCAGCGACTGGGCCAGCAGGATCACTGCGAAGGCGATCGCGATGTTGTACCAGTGAGCGGTGTCCACGAGCCAGAAGAACGGGAAGGCCCAGACCGCCAGCATGCCGGCGCCCCAGAGGAAGACTTTCTTCTGGGTGAAGCGGTCGGCAAGGATCGCTCCGAGGGCGACGGTCACCAGGTGGCACAGAGCACCCCAGATGATCAGGGCGAGCATCATGTTCTGAGAGACGCCGTCCTCGCCGAGGTTGCCGCGGTGGGAGAGCATCCAGACGGAGTACATGTAGCCGATGGCCGGGGGTGCGATGGAGACGATGCCTGCCAGCAGCACAGTGCCGGTGTGGTTCTTGAACAGATCCAGCATCGGCGCCTTGGCCACGGTCTTGGACTCCTTGACGTTCTTAAACGCCGGGGAGTCCTCGACCTGGAGTCGGATGTAGAGCGCGATGAGCACCAGCAGGGCGCTGAACAGGAACGGAATGCGCCAGCCCCATGCCTCGAAGGCCTCGGGCGCCAGAATGTTGGACACAATCACGAAGACCACGTTGGCGCCGATGATGCCCAGCGGCAGACCCATCTGCGGGAACGAGCCGTAGAGAGCCCGCTTGTTGCTCGGTGAGTACTCGACTGCCATGAGCACCGCGCCGCCCCATTCACCGCCAACGCCGACGCCCTGGAGGATGCGGAAGAGCACCAGCAGGATGGGCGCCCAGATGCCGATGGCCGCATAGGTCGGCAGCAGGCCGATTGCGACAGTGGCCACGCCCATCAGCAGCATCGAGACCATCAGCATGGTCTTGCGACCGACGCGATCCCCGTAGTGCCCCATGATGATGCCGCCCAGCGGGCGGGCGAGGAAGCCGACGGCGAAGGTCGCGAATGCGGCGAGTGTGCCGGCCAGCGGGTTCTCCGAGGGGAAGAACTGTGGTCCAAAGATCAGTGCGGCGGCGGAGCCGTAGATGAAGAAGTCGTACCATTCGATCGCCGTCCCCACCAAGGAAGCGCCAAGAACTTTTTGGCGCTCCTTGGCGGAGGGCAGACTAGTGCCGCTTGAGAGAGCTGCTTCACTCATGCGGCGGCTTCCTCCGATCCTTCTTCCGCCACGGCGTCGGTGGCGAAGAGAGCCAGCGCCGCAGCCGTGTTGGAGGCGGGCACGTGATACGTGTCGTGGATGCGGCGGATGTTGTCACCCAGGGCTCCGCGCATGATCAGCCACATGATCATCTCGATGCCCTCGGAGCCGGCTTCCTTGATGTAGTCGGCGCGGGAGATCTCGGCCAGGCTCTGGGGATCGGTCTCGATCTTCTCCAGGAAGTTGCGGTCGAACTCCTGGTTGATCAGACCTGCGCGCTCGCCGGAGAGCTGATGCGACATTCCGCCGGTGCCGAAGACAGCGACCTTGATGTCCTTCGGGAAGGACCGGATGGCCCGCCCGAGGGCTTCACCCAGCTGCAGGCAGCGCTGTGCCGTGGGCTGGGGGTACTGCAGGACGTTGACCAGGATCGGCACCACCTTGCAAGGCCAGGCGTCGCCCGGCTCGGGGGTGTAAACCGACAGGGGCACGGTCAGGCCGTGGTCCACGTCCAGCTCCTGCAGGACGGTCATGTCGAAGCCTTCGTCGACGAGGTTCACCAGCACGTGCTCGGAGAGGTCGGGGGCGCCGACCACGTCAGGCACCTGGCGGGGGCCGTAGCCCTCGTCAGCGACGTCGTAGTGATCCGCAGTGCCGATGGAGAAGGTCGGGATCATTTCCAGACCCAGGGCGTTGGCGTGATCGTTGTAGACGACCACCGCCACGTCCGGTGTGTGCTGGGCCATCCACTCACGGGCCGGACCGTAGCCGTCGAACAGCGGCTTCCACAGTTCGTCCTCGGTCTTCTTTCCGTCCATGGCTGCGCCGATGGACGGGACGTGAGAAGTTGCCAGTCCCCAAATGATCTCAGCCAAACTTCCGCCCTCCTGCTTTGAGCTCTGCTTTGAATTCCTCAGTAGTCATGCCTGTGAAGACACCGCCGAGGTCCTGCATGGACTTCTTATCGATGGCGGCGAGCTTGATGACGTAGAAGATCGATGCGCCGATGTCTGTCATCTTCTTCCAGTCGCGGTCCAGCACTGCCTGCTTCTGCTCGTCGGTGAGCAGGTACTTGTCGCAGTAGGCTGCCTCGTCAGCGCTGAACTGCTCGCGGTTCTGCGGGTCCTTCAGCGAATACAGCATTTTGTTGAGGGCACGCCCACGATTACTCATCTGAGTGTCGAAGACATGGGTTCCCTCGATATGCGGGGTGTAGGACGACACAATGCCTCCTTGAATACCGGGTTGTGTGATGTGCCTCACTCATGAAGTGTAGATGTGGTGTGAGCTGAGGCACATAGGCAGCCCGACCTAATGGGGATGCGACATTTGTCCCGGCGTCGTCCTGGGCTCTTGCAGGCGTCCTGAGACACCCTGCCGCATACCTCTTCCACCACCCAGGGGGGCTTCCAATGCGCGGAAAGGCGGGTTAAACGGGTCTCCGCGCCTGTGGTGTGGTGACAGCATCCCACCCATAACCAAAGGAGTAAGGGATCATGACCATACTGACCACGGAGCCCCTCCTGGATCCCACAGGGGCTTCCGAACGCGACGACGACGCCACGCTGGCTCCCCGACCCGGTTCCCTCACGGGCCTGCGGCTCGGCCTGCTGGACAACACGAAGACTAATGCCACGGCACTGCTGGAGAACATCGCCTCCGCCCTGCAGGAACGCCACGGCCTAGCGCACGTCACCTTGTACACCAAGGACTATTTCGGCACTCCCGTCAAAGACGAACTGTTGGAACAGATCGCCGCCGATTGCGACGCCGTGGTCACTGCGGTGGGCGATTGCGGATCCTGCAGCGCGGCCACCGTCGCGGACGGGATTCTGTTCGAACGCGCCGGGATTCCGGCCGTCAGCATTACCAGCGACGCCTTCTTCGTCTCCGGCGAGGCTATAGCCACCGTGCAGGGATTCCCCGGCTACGAGTTTCTCGCCGTGCCTCATCCGGTGGCGAGCCTCACCGCTGATGAATTGAGCGAGCGCGCCCGAGACCTGGTGCCCCAGGTGGAACGAATCCTGGGGGTGACGGCATGACGGTCACAGGTGCCCAGAGGCAGACGCCAGTGGATGTGCGCGAGGTACGCGAGCTGCTGGAGGAGTACCAGCGCAAGGGCTGGACAGACGGCCTACCCGTCGCTCCGGTCAGCGAGTCCGTGCTGGAGGAGTTTCTGGCCACGACTCCGAAGGATCCCGATGAGGTCCTGTTCGAGAAGCCCCACCTGAATCGCCGCCTGACAGTGCGCGATGCAGCCATCAATGCGGCTCTGGCCGGGTGCCTGCCCGAGTACTTTCCCGTGGTCGTTGCCGCGTGGGAGGGGATCGCCCAGGAGCCGAATCCTAAGAAGGGCATCTGGCAGTCCACCACGGGCACGGCCCCCTTCACAGTGGTCAACGGGCCGGTGCGCCAGCGCTTGGACATCAATTCCGCAGGCAACATCTTCGGTTCGGGGCACCGGGCGAACGCCACTATCGGACGGGCCCTGCGCCTGGCACTCATCAATGTCTTCGGCCTGCACCCTCACGGACTGGACCAGGCGACCCAGGCCACACCGGCCAAGTACACGGCCCTCATTGGGGAGAACGAGGAGATGAGCCCCTGGGATCCCCTACACACCGAGTATGGGTTCACACGCGACGACGACGTCGTCACCTCATTCGTGATTCGCTCGGTGATGCACATTGAAGCCCGGCATACGCAGGCCGCCGAGCACCTGGCGCTGGACTTTACAGACTCCATCATGCGCACCGGCGCCTTCATCCACGAGTACACCAATGCACTGCTGGTGGTCAGCCCGGAGCATGCGGACCTCTTTGCCCGTGCCGGCTGGAGCAAGGAGGACCTCCGGGAGTTCGTCTACGCACACGCGGTGCGGCCGCGCCCGGACTTCGCCGCCGTGGGGAAGGACGCGGTCTCCCGGCACACCAAGTGGCGCCTGGCTACGGATCATCCAGACGCCGAGCCGGATACGGCGAGCGCCACCTCCACCCCAGAGCAGGTGCGTGGGCTCACGAATCCGGAATCCGTACAGATCATGGTCGCTGGCGCCAATAACGCCGGCGTCTCCGCGGTGGTGGAGATCTTCGGCCTGCACGCGAGGCTGCGTCCCTCCTCCTACAGCCGCGTGGTCTACCCCTGAACGTTCAGGGGTGGTCGGGCGGAAGGTCCGCGCCCAGGTAGACCCCGGTGTCCTCCAGGGATCGGCGCAGAGTCGGGTAGTCGACGTCTCCTACTGGGACGCCGGCGGCCAGGGAAATGCCGGCTGCGAGGCCCGCGGCCTGACCCATGACGAAGCAGGGCCCGGTCACACGCGCCGAGGACTGTCCCCACTGCGTCATCGAGGCCGAGCGCCCCACGGTGAGCAGGTTCTGGACCTTCTGTGGAACGAGCATTCGGTAGGGCAGCTGATTAAAACCCCGCGAGTCGTCCCCCGCGTAAGGGAATCGGAATTCAACGGTCCCCTCCACGTGAGCCTCCACCGGCCAGCCCTGCACACCGATACTGTCGCTGAAGTTCACACAGCCTAAGATGTCATCCTCGCTGAGCTGGTAGAGACCGATGCTCCGCCGGGTTTCGCGGATCCCGACCTGGGGGGCGATGTCCACGATGTAGGAGTTTTCGAAGCCCGGCGTGCTACGTCGAATGAACCCGAAGGTCTCCCACACCTGCTTCCTGCCCTGCAGCTCTCCCCGGGTCAGCTGACGGACGTCAGTGCCGTCGATGGCGCTGCCGTCGTCGTTGGAGAGCTGGGTGAGATTGGATCGCCATTCCAGAGGGTTGCGCTGCGGCCTGACGATCGGTTTCTTCCGAGGAAATCGCTGCTCGCCGCGCGCCTCGGCCTCCTCCATGAGCCGGGCGATGGTCTTCCACGCCGGCCCTGCGCGCTCGGCATCGACGCCGTTGATCCGGAACATCAGGGAGGGATAGAGGAGATGTTCGGAGGTCTCGGTGGGGGCGCCCGCACGGTGGGCGATATCCGCGTCCCCAGAACCGTCGATGAAGATCCGGCCCCGCACAGCCTCCCGTCCGGACTTGGACTCCATGACGACGGCGTCGATCCTGGTCTCGTCCTCCATCACCACGTCCACCACCGAGGCATGGAAGAGGATCTCGCACCCTCCGTCCAGCAGAAGGTCATCCGCAGCGATCTTGTAGGCGGAGATGTCGAAAGCCTGGGCCTGAATGCGGTCCTGCACGCTCAGATGCGGCCGGCTGAGTCCGTCCATGCGTTCCAGCCGTTCCAGCAGTTCGTCGGCGTAGCCGCGCACCACACGCCGATGTTCTCCGTGGACCCTTGCGTGCAGGCCGCAGAAGGTGCTCAGGCCGCCCATGGTGCCCGCCCCTCCGAGGAACCCGTAGCGCTCGATGATCAGGGTCGAACATCCCGCGCGGCTGGCGGCGGCCGCGGCCATGAGGCCGGCGGGGCCCCCGCCTACGACGACGACGTCATACTCACCGACCACCGGAGTACGCCGCGGCGACTCATAGATCTGCGCGCTCATGACTGGCCTCCGCACAAGACCGCGCCGCAGGACAGCGGCTGGACCGTAGCGCGGTACTGGTCGAGGAATCCGCTGCCGGCTTCATCCTGGTGACCTGCAGGCGGCTGATATGGCGGGCGGCTCTACAGCTCCTCGGGGTCCACCAGCACGTCGACGGTTCCCGTGGTGAGATCGATGTGGATCTGGTCGCCGTTGCGCAGCCGCCCCAGGGGACCGTCAGCGGCCGCCTCTGGCGAGGCCTCGCCCACCACGATTCCGCGGTTGACCAGTCCGCTGAGCTGACCGTCGGAGATCACTGCGACCTGGTCGCTGAGGCCGCGGCCGTCCAGAGCGAAGATGAAGGCCGAGACCATGCCCATGGCTGGACCGCCTCTGACGCCCAGCCCGCGGATGACGACGACGTCGCCGGGTTGAATTTCGTCCCGGCCGATGGCGTCGATTCCCTCCTCCCGGGAGTGATAGATCCGGGCTGGCCCGGTGAACTGGTAGGGCCCTGGATCAGGAATCGGACGCTTGACCACGGCTCCTTCCGGCACCAACGATCCTTTGACCACCACGATGGCCGGGGTCCGCGACAACGGTGCCTCCAGGGGGCGGATCACCGTGCCGTCGGCACCCGGGGCCGTCTTGAGGTTCTCCGCGAGCGTGGCACCGGTGATGGTCATCGCGGCTCCGTCGATGAGGGGAAGCAACTCCTTCAGAACGGTCGCCGCACCGCCGGACGCTTCAAGATCCTCCACTAGGTGGTTGCCGTTGGGCCGAATGGAGCACAGCGTGGGCGTCTGGCGCCCGAGGCGGCGGTAGGTCTCCCAGACATCGAGGCTCAGTCCGGTCTCCACCGCCACCGCTTGGAGGTGCTTGATGGTGTTGTTGGACCCCCCGACGGCGAGCATCAGCCTGGCCGCAGTGGTGACGCTGGCCTCCGTGATGATCTGCCGCGGCCGCAGGTCCTGCTCAACAGCTCGCGTCAGCGCGTCCACTGAACGGGCGACGGCGTCCCACATCCGCGGCGAGTTCGCCTTCACAGGGGCCGCGCCCGGAACGGCCATTCCCAGCGCTTCGGCGACCATGTGCATGGAGTTTGCCGTGGCCAGCCCTGAGCACACCCCGGGACCAAGAATCGCCCGGTCTGCCTGCTGCACCACCTTTTGGGAGATTTCCCCGTCCAACGCCTCCAGCGCAGCATTAAAGAAGACCTCCTCCACGTCGGCGTCGCCACCTTCAGCAAGCCCGCTGCGTTGGTAACCGCAGGGAATGATGACGGTGGGGATGTCCAGGCGGCCTGCCGCCATCAAGTGGGCCGGAGTCGTCTTGTCGCAGGAGCTCAGACAAATCATGGCATCCAGCTGTGCGCCCTCAACCATCACTTCGATGTCGTTGACGATCAGGTCCCGGGACGAGAGAACGTATCGCCCGCCTTTCCCCGCGCTGGTGATGAAATCGGAGGGAGCCGTAGTCCGGATCTCAAAGGGCAGCAGACCAGCGTCGTAGGCCTGCTGCTTGATGACTGCCACAATGTCGTCAAGGTGCGCAAAGCACGCTGCCAGGTCGTTTGAGGTGTTCACGATGGCGACTTTGGGTCGCTCCATGTCCTCCGGATTGATACCCAGAGTGACCCACTGAGCTCGACGGGTCACAGTCTTTGCGTGATGGGGACCAAAGTTGCTGCGCAGGCTGGACGGTGGTCGCGATGTCATGGTCTTCCTCCTTGGCTCCACCGGAAACGATGGAGGCGGGTCGGCACCGCAAGCGCGCCCGGAACGGCGGCGCGATGATGAGCAGACGGTGTCACGCGCTCTGGACGGGCGACAAGCGGTGTTTCCGCATACCCGAAACCCTCGGGGCACCGATGCCCTGCTCCCAGGCCGTACGCTGCACGGCGCGGGCGGCACTGCGGATCATGTGACCGTAGGGAGTTTCGGAGGTTCCGGGTGGCACGACGACGGACAGCGAGGCGATCGGAAGACCGAATTGTCCCAGGATGGGCGCGCCGATTCCCACATGGGGATAGGTGCGATGGTCGTTGACGCAGTAGCCCTCCGCACGGGTGCGCGCCAGTGCTCTGCGGATCTCCTCAGGAGCTTCCTTGCCGTGGGCGCCCTGAGATTCAAGGGTCTGCAGATACTGCTCTTGAAAGGCGGGTTCGCAGAAGGCCAGCAGAGCCAATCCGACCGCCGCGACATGATAGGGGTCGCACTGGCCGACGCGTGGGCGCTCGTGCCCTGGTTCGCGAGGCCGCAGGCTCTCTACGACGGTGACATAGTCCCCCTGCGGGATACCCAGGTGGATGGGGTATCCGGTGGTGGCGTAGAGATCTTGCATAAAGGGAAGGGCGACACGCTGGATCCCGTGGGTCTTGGGCGTGAGCAGGCCGAACTTCCAGACATCGATGCCGATGCACAGCCTGTCACCCTCCCCCCGCTCCAGCATCCCCAGCTCCAGCAGCTCGGAGACCATTCGATGAGTCGTCGACAGCGGAAGGCCTGAGCGGCGGCTGAGCTCGGAGAGGCTAAGGGTGGTGTGTTCATAGTCGAAAGCCGAGAGGAGCCGGTGCAACCGCTCCAGGGAGGAGCGCTTCGGGGAACTCCTGCCGGACGCCACCCCCGCCCCGGCCGTTGGTTTTGCCGTGTCCCGAGCCTCTGGCGAGCGGTCCGAGGAGCCCTCGCCGTCTATCAGTGTGACCACCATAGACGTCAGGGTGCCGCACCATGCTCACGATGATCAGCCCGCCTTCCACTGGCCAGAATCGCAAACACGGCATAATGTGATGCCTACCACACCATAGGCGGGCCTGTTCCGGGTCCCACCCCTCTTCCCCTTCCGCACCAGGTGCGGAAGACGACGTGCAGGAGAAACGCGCAGTGGATGATCGCACCGTCAAAGTTCTCATTGTGGATGACCACGCCGTCGTCCGGCGTGGCATTGCCGCCTATCTGGAGGTCGTCGAGGACGTCCAGGCGGTGGGCGAGGCCGGTGATGGCAAAGAAGCTCTAGAAAAGCTCGCCGAGCTAGACGCCTATGACAATCTTCCCGACATCGTGCTGCTCGATCTGATCATGCCCAGGATGGACGGGGCAGCTACGCTGCCGGAGATCCGAGCCCGCTACCCGCAGGTGAAGGTTGTGGTGCTCACTAGCTTCGCCGAACCGGAGCGGATGAACACCGTCATGCGACTCGGCGCCGTCGGGTATCTGCTCAAGGATGCCGGTCCGCAGGAGGTGGCGTCTGCGATGCGGGCGGCTCTTCGCGACGAGATGTACATCGATACCGCCATGACGAAGAAGTTCGCGCAGATGATGAACAGCCCGGCCACCGGCATCTCCACTCTCACCGACAGAGAGAGGACGGTGCTCGCTCTGGTGGGCGAAGGCCGCTCCAACCGGCAGATTGCCCAGGAGCTGTTCATCAGCGAACGCACCGCTCGGACCCACGTCTCCAACATTCTTCGCAAGCTGGACCTTCGGTCCCGCACCCAGGCTGCACTGCTTGCCGTGGATGCGGGACTCCTGGCCTCCCGCAGCTGAAACTCTCAGCCCGGCTAAGTCGACTCCAGCTCATCGGCTGCAGCCCTCGTGCTGCGAGCCACCTGGCGGAGCAGCTCCAACTCACCGCGGTCGAGGGCTGGGAGTTCGGCGCGCATACTCTGACCGGACCAGCGCACCGGCAGCGCGGTGTACGTCTCGGGCAGCTGAGGGATCCCCCGGGTCGAGACCGTGGTGATGACCTGCTGCCCGTGCTCGAGCTCCCGCACGAGCTTCATCACGCCGAACCCCGATGCCCAGCCTGAGCTTCGCCCGGAGTTCAGCGCCAGGTACCTGCCGAACCATCCGGCCATGTGCTCTTCCAGGCGCTGCTTCTGGGCAGGGCGCCACTCCACGGCCCGCCCGTTTACGCGCACACTCGAGAAGACGGGGACCTGTCCCCTGCCGTGCTCCCCCAGCACCATCGCATCGATGTGCGAGACCCTCATTCCGAGCTCGTCGGCAACCGCTGCTCGGAAGCGCGCCGCATCGTTGAGCGAATAGCCGATGAGCCTGGTCTCCGAGAAGCCCAGAGTACGCGTCATCCAGTCTGCCAGGATGTCCACCGGGTTGGAGAGCAGCAGCACCACCCCCTCGGGGGCCAGCTGCTCATGGACGCTGGGAGCCAGGCCCCGGAGCAGTCCGGCGTTCCCCTGCAGGAACTCCCGACGGTCGGCCCGGGGGTTCTCCGGCAGCGACGCCGCCACGATCACAAGATCGGCGGTGCCCGCAGGGGCCGCTCCTACAAAGAGCTGCGGTTCGTCCAGCCCCAGGAGAGCCTGGGCGTCGCTGATATCTATCCGGTGAGCCTCGACGAGGTTCTCCCTGATGTCCTGGAGATAGAGCTCCTGTCCAAGACCGTGGGCTGCCAGCTGCGCCGCCACAGAGGATCCCACCACTCCGGCTGCACCGATGACGCAGATCCTTGAGAACTGGTGCACGGCCCCGGCTTACTCGGGTCCCTCGAATGAGTGCGCCAGCACCCAGGAGGGGAAGGAGGTAATGCGCGCGTCGATGACCAGCGGCACGGCTTTGTCGCTGTTCAGCCATTCGTCGACGGCTGAGAGGTCCTCCTTGGTGCGCACCGTCACCGCCTCACAGCCGTATCCTCGCGCAATGGAGGCAATATCGGTCTCCGGGAAGATGACCGTGTCCAGGTGGTCGGTTTCATGCACAAAGTGATGCACCTCGGCACTGTAAGCATGGTCGTTGTAGACGACCACGACCATCCGCTTTCCCAGTCTTACCGCGGTGTCCAGCTCCACGTGGCTCATCATGAACCCGCCGTCACCGATGCCCACGATAGGAAGCCGATCAGGCAGTGCCACGGAGGCTCCGATGCCCATGGCCAGGGAGAGACCGATCGATTGGAAGGCGAGCCCCAGGCAGTACCCCGTATTGTCCGGAACCCTGAAGAGCATGGCGGGATAGCAGTTGAAGTTTCCGCCGTCGGGAATCACGACTCGGTGATCGGGCAGTTTGCGATCCAGCTCGACGGTCAGCAACCGGGGGTCAATCTCTGTGTCAGTTGATGTGTCATCGAAGGGCTGCTCGCACCAGTGGCGTGAACGGCGCACCTTCTCCCGGATGTCCTCGCGGCGGTAGCCCATCTTGGGACCCGTACCCCTGCTCGCGAGGGACGCATCAAGCGCCTGAGCGATGTGGCGACTGTCTCCGAGCACCGGTAGGTCGATATCGAAATGAAAACCGAAGGCCTGGGGCCGGTCGTCAACTTGAATGACCTTCTTTCCCCGCAGCAGATACCCGCTGCGAGTGGTCCATCTGTTCAGGCTGGCACCGAAGGCCACCAGCAGATCCGCCTCGCCGATCAGCTCAGCGGTGCCGTCAGTGGCGAAACCACCCATCGCATCCAGGTACCAATCGTCATCGGCGAAGAGGCCGCGTGCCACCGCGGAGGTAGTCAGGAGTGCCCCCACCCTCCCCGCCACGGCCTGCAACTCCTGCTTGGCGTGCAGCGCACCCCGGCCGGCCACAATGACGGGACGCTCGGCCGCCAGCAGCGCGCTGGCCAGTTCCTCGATCGCCTCGGGCGAGGCGCCGGCGGGAACCACCGGCAGCAGCCGCAACCCCTCCGGCGGCCTGGGCGGTGCCTGCTGCTCCTGGATATCCAGGGGCACCGACAGGACAACCGTCCGGCGCTCATGCACAGCGGTGCGCACCGCAGTCGTCACGTCCTGCCACACGGTCTCCGGCCGGTGGACACGCGCGGCCACAGCCCCGAGGCCGCGGACGACAGCATCCTGGTCTATGTAGAAGTTGGATCCCGGGTTCCATCCGGGTGTATCCCCAGAAAGAACGATGACCGGCGACCCCGACTTGGAGGCTTCGGTCACTCCCGTCAGGGAATTCGTCAACCCGCACCCCTGGTGCACGGAGACCACCGTGAGTTTGCCGGTGGACCGGGCGTAGCCGTCCGCCATGCAGGCGGCACCCATCTCGTGCCGTGCAGCGGTAAAGCCCACCCCGGCGGCAATCATCGCGTTGGTCATGTGAAAGTTGCCGCTGCCGACGACGCCGAAGATGTGTGAGGAGCCCAATTCTGCGAGCGCCGTTCCCACCGCCTGGGCCACTGTCATGGTCTGCTCAGTCATCGGGTGTACTCCTCGGGCAGAAGCTCATCCAAATCAATGGGGTCAGACACTACTCCGTGCTGGTGCGCGGCGTCGGCGATCACCTGCACCGCTTCCCGGTCAAATTCCGGACGGAAGGTCGGCAGGGTGATGTCGTCGATGATGTCCTCCTCAATCGTCGTGTTGGCGAGGATCACTTCGCGCAGTTCCTCCGGGTTCTCCTGCGCATACTCCATCGCTCGGGCCGTAGCACGCTGGAAGGCCTCCACCAGTTCGGGATCCCCTTCGATGAGCTCGTGGGTCGCCAGCAGTCCACCGATGTCAAAGTTCTCGTGGGTTTCCGTGTAGGGGTGCATGATGATGCGGGCGTCGTGCTGCTGCAGAGCGATCGTCTTGTACGGCTCGACCAGCAGAACGGCGTCAACTTGTCCCTGCTCTGCCACGCTCATGGCTTCGCCGAAGGCCAGCTCGATGAACTCAGCTGAGGCCCCCTCGTATCCGTTGAGGTCCATCGCAGCACGGATAGCCGTATCACCGACGTTGTTGAGGTTGTTGGAGGTCATGGTGGTGCCCTCCAGATCCTCAATGCTCTGAATCGGGGAGTCAGCGGGCACCAGGACAGCCGCCACATCCTCGTCGGGATCACCGGTGACCGAGGAACCATTGATGATGTACTCCACGGGCAGACCCTGGTCGTGCGCGACCATGCCCGTGACAATGTTCGCGAAGGCAAAATCGTACTCTCCCGCCAGGACTCCCGGAACCTGGACTGCCCCGCCGGTCGTCTCGATCACTTCCAGGTCCAGGCCTTCCTGTTCGTAGAAGCCCTTTTCCACCCCGAGCCAC
Organism: Nesterenkonia flava; assembly: GCF_031432335.1. NCBI lineage: Bacteria > Bacillati > Actinomycetota > Actinomycetes > Micrococcales > Micrococcaceae > Nesterenkonia > Nesterenkonia flava. Next base: position 89,122 of record NZ_JAVKGT010000001.1, read on the forward strand.
AGGGGGCCGGTGTCAGCGATCGGCATAGCCCCCACCGAGACCTCGGTGAGCTCGCCCTCGGAGTTCCCTCCGTCGCCCCCACAGGCGGTCAGAGCCATCAGTGCCACCAATCCTGTCGCTGACAGGGACACAGCTTCTCGTCGTTGAGATCTGGTGGTGCGCATGTTCTACCTCCGCTTAACTGACTGTGATACACGCCACACTGCGTGACTTCTCCTCACCGTAGAGGCCCAAAAGGAACTGGTCCACTAAATCCGAGCTGAGTGCGATATAGACGACCTCTATATCGCACGCCATCGGGAGAGAAGAAACCCGGCACCGCCTCACTTCGGAAGCGAGGCGGTGGCACTGCGCGCCGCATCCAGCACAAACGCACAGAACCAGTCCAGCGCGGGAGTCACCGCGCCAGGTCGACGATGCAGCCTCACTTCAGGAATTCCCTCCCCAGTGGGCAGCGGCGTGAGCCTCAACTGCGGCCATAGGTGGCGCCAGTGCCGGACGATCAGCTCAGGCGCAACACTCGCCCCCGGCAGTGTGGTGAGTATGTAGGGCAGGGAGGAGAAGCTCTGCACCGTTGAGTAACGGACACCACTGAAACCCTCAGACTCCAGGAGCCTCTGAACAGGCGGATGATGCCCCAGGCTCGGATGCCCGAAGACAAAGGGCACCTCGGCGTATCGCCCGTCCTTCAGGGGCACCGTTGCAGCAGGGTGGTGGACAAAGCAGTAGCTGTCCCGACGAATCACCCAACTCTCCGTCGTCGCCTCGAGATGCCCACTGGTGATGACCACATCACACTCCCCGCGGCTGAGCCGCTCCGCAGCTGTGGCTACGTCCACCGGAACTGACTGCACGGTCACCCCTGGAGCCTCCACCATGAGCCGGGAAAGAATGGTCGGCAAGAACGCGCTTTCCCCGATGTCAGACAGACACAGGACAAACTCCTGACGGGCAATGGCCGGGTCAAAGCTGACTCTCTGGGCGGCAATCCCGTCGAGGGCCTGCACATGAGCGCCCACCTGGCGGTAAAGGTCGTCGGCGAAAGAGGTGGGGCGAACCCCTCGGCCGGTACGCACAAAGAGCGGGTCACCGTAGTGTCTGCGCAGCTTCTGGCACGAGTGGCTGATGGTCGGCTGTGTCAGGTGCAGCCGACCCGCCGCCCCCGAAAGCGACCCCTCCTCATAAACCGCGGCGAAAACCCGCAGTAGGTTCAGATCCATCTCTCCGCCTCTCTCACTGCGGCCAGAATCTTTTTCTTCCGCCGTGTGGAGTATCACATGCAGTTCACAATCCGCACGCCTGTTCGCATTTTCCTACCCAATGGGCCGTGACGCGCATCACGTAGCTGGTTATTCCATGATGGCACCAGACCAACGACCGATTCGTTCGCACGCGAAGCAAGGAGGAGTTGTGGCACCTGGATCCCGGGGTAAGCAGCGCAGAGGCGACCCCTCATGGAAAGTCCCAGTGTTGGGTCTGATCGGCATTGTGGGCTTCCTGGCACTGTGGGAGCTTCTTCCGCGCCTGGACCTGGTGGATCGCCGCTATCTGCCGCCTGCCACGGAAGTGCTGGCTGCTGCTGGAAGCAATCTGGGCAGCGGAACCTTCTGGTCCGATGTCTACGACACCATGCTCGCCTGGGCCATCGGCCTGGGAACTGCAGCTCTGGCCGCGACGGTGCTGGGCCTGGTGATCGGTATGAGTCAGTTCCTGCGGCGCTACACGAACTCCACCATCGAATTCCTGCGCCCGATTCCCTCAGTGGCGCTGATCCCCCTGGCTGTTCTGCTGTTCGGTATCGGCATTGAGTCTGCTCTGATGCTGATCATCTACGCGTGCTTCTGGCAGGTGCTTATCCAGGTGCTCTATGGAGTAGCTGATGTGGACTCTGTGGCCATGAACACCGCACAGTCCTACGGCTTCAGCTACATCCAGCGGGTACGCGACGTCGTCATTCCCACGGTGCTGCCCTACTTCATGACGGGCATCCGCCTGGGCGCAGCAGTGGCACTCATCCTGGCGATCACCGCCGGACTCGTCATCGGCTCGCCGGGTCTGGGCAGCGCCATCAGTCGCGCCCAGCAGGGCGGCGCCATCACCAACATGTATGCACTGATCCTCGCCACGGGCATCTTGGGCGTCATCATCAACCTGGCCGCGCGCTACGTCGAGCGTCGCGTTCTGTCCTGGCACACTTCAGTGAGAGCGGAGCTGGCGGCATGAGCATTTTCCGACGCTTTATCTCCCCAGTGCTGGCGCTCGTCGCCCTGCCGGCGATCCTGGTGGCAGCATGGTGGATCTACACGCTGAACACCTCGAACTTCTTCGTCCCTGAGCCCCTGCAGCTGGTCGACACGTTCATCAGCACGTGGGTGACCGGCGAACGGCTTACCCGTGATGTGCTGCCTAGCCTGCAGCGCCTGGCTACCGGCCTGCTCCTGGCTATCGTGCTGGGCATCATCCTGGGACTGCTGATCGGCCTGAACAAGACCATCCGAGCCCTGACGGAACCGGTGTTCGAGTTCTTTCGCGCCCTTCCGCCCCCGGTGCTTATCCCGGTGCTGATGCTGCTGATCGGTGTGGGTAACACCATGCAGGTCGCGGTCATTGTCTCCGGCTGCATCTGGCCGGTGCTGCTGAACACCATCGAGGGTGTCCGCGGCATCGACCCGGTCCAGAGCGAAACCTCCAGGTCCTACGGAATCCGGGGTTTCAGCCGAATCCGCTACCAGATCGTCCCCGCCGCGGCGCCCCCGATTATGGCGGGTGTGCGCCAGAGCCTCTCGATCGGCCTGATCCTCATGGTGATCTCGGAGATGTTCGCCACCTCCTCGGGCCTGGGCTTCACCATCGTGCAGTTCCAGCGCTCCTTCGCCATCCCTGAAATGTGGTCCGGTATCGCCGTCCTCGGCATCATCGGCGTCACCCTGTCCTTCATCTTCCAGTTTGTCGAACGACGAGTTCTTCGCTGGTATCACGGACTGAAAGAGGTAGAAAATGCAGCCTAATTCCCCTTCCTCCCCCGCCGCCGCAGAGGGCCCCACGCCCTCGGGCCGCACGCTCCCGGACGAGGAGACGCTGCTGAGGGTCCGCGGCCTTCAGAAGATCTACCAGTCCGACGCCGGCCCCATCGAGGCTGTTCGCGACCTCACCTTTGATTTGGGACGAGGAGAGCTCGCCTGCCTGGTCGGCCCCTCCGGCTCAGGCAAGACGACGCTGCTGAAGTGCATCGCCGGACTCCTGAACACCACCAGCGGTGAGGTCCTCCTGGACGGCAAGCTCGTCACGGGCCCGCCGAAGAAGATGGCGGTGGTCTTCCAGGAATACGGACGATCGCTCTTCCCCTGGCTGCGAGTCGCCTCGAACGTCGAACTTCCGCTGAAGAATGCCGGCATTCCCAAAGCTAAGCGCAAGGAGCTCGTCGAGGAGGCCCTCGAAGCGGTGGGTCTGGGGCACGTACCCAAGTCCTATCCTTGGCAGCTCTCCGGTGGCATGCAGCAGCGCGTGGCCATCGCACGGGCCATCGCCTACCAGCCTGAGGTGCTGCTGATGGACGAGCCCTTCGCTGCCGTTGACGCGCAGACCCGCGCGGACCTTGAGGACCTTATTCGTTCCGTGTGGAAGAAACTGGGGGTGACGATTCTCTTCGTAACCCATGACATTGATGAGTCGGTCTATCTGGGCCAACGCGTCATCATGCTCTCTTCCTCTCCCACAGTCGTGCAGGACGACATCGAGATTGACCTGCCCGCGGAGCGCACTCAGCTGGAGACACGCTCAGATCCACGATTCACCGAACTTCGCCACCACGTCTACGAACAGATTCAGAAGGCAAAGCAGGGCTTCCGTCCCGGCGAAGCCTGAAAACAGGAAGGAACATCCATGTCAGCACAGAACCTCCAGGAAGTCCTCGACCAAGCCGGAAACACCGTAGATCACCTGCGGAACTCCCAGCTCGGCGCCTACGTGTACCCCGTGGTGCCTACCGAGTTCTCCAACTGGCGCAGTGAGCAGCAGGCCTGGCGCAATACGGCGGTCCTCTTCGACCAGTCCCACCACATGGACAATCTGTTCATCAAGGGCCCTGATGCGCTCAAGCTGATCTCCGACACCGCGGTGAACTCCGTGGCCAACTTTGAGGTCAATAAGGCTAAGCAGTACGTCCCCACTTCCCACTCCGGCCACGTGATCGGCGACGGCATCATGTTCCGTGAGGCTGAGGAGGAGTTCGTCTACGTCGGCCGCTCCCCCGCCGCGAACTGGCTGCTGTACCACGCTGAAACGGGCGGGTACAACGTGGAGGTCGAAGTCGACCGCCGCTCGCCCTCCCACCCGATGGGCCGTCCGGTGCAGCGGAAGTACTGGCGCTTCCAGATCCAGGGTCCCAACGCGTGGCAGGTCATTGAGAAGCTCCACGGCGAGTCCTTGGAGAAGCTGAAGTTCTTCAACATGTCCTACATGAACATCGGCGGCCAGCAGGTGCGGACCCTGCGTCACGGTATGGCAGGTGCCCCGGGACTCGAGATTTGGGGACCCTACGAGACCTACTTCCAGGTCCGCGACGCGATCCTGGAGGCGGGCGCCGAGTTCGGTCTGCTGCCGGTCGGCTCCCGCACCTACTCATCTAACACGATCGAGTCCGGCTGGATCCCGTCCCCGCTACCGGCCGTGTACACCGGTGAAGAGATGCGCGGCTACCGTGAATGGCTCGGCGCTGACAGCTACGAGTCGGTCAACGCGCTGGCCGGCAGCTTCGTCTCCGAGAACATCGAGGACTACTACCTGACTCCGTGGGAGCTGGGCTACGGCAGCTTCGTGAAGTTCGATCACGACTTCATCGGCCGCGAGGCCCTGGAGAAGATCGATCCTTCCACTCAGCGCCGCAAGGTGACTCTGTCGTGGAACCCCGAAGACATCAAGAAGGTGTGGGGATCCCTGGTCGACGTCGACGGTCCGCAGTACAAGTACTTCGACCTGCCGATGGCTCAGTACGGCTCCTCGAACTACGACTCCGTGGTGGATGCCAACGGCACCAACATCGGTTTCTCCATGTTCACCGGTTATACCTCCAACGACCGCCGGGTCATCTCGCTGTCCACCGTGGCAGCAGACGTGCCGGAGGGCGCAGAGGTCAAGGTCATCTGGGGCGAGCCCAACGGCGGCACCTCCAAGCCCACCGTGGAGCCTCACGAGCAGATCGAGATCCGCGCCGTGGTCAGCCCGGTGCCGTTCTCTGTGGTAGCCCGCAAGGAGTACCAGGGCGGCTGGCGCACCGGCTACAACGACTGATCGCCCGCTCTGCCCTTCTGAATCACGGATGCCCCGGCCTGAATCAGGTCGGGGCATCCGTGTGTCGCGGGCAATGCGCCTCGGCGTCCCGATCGTTGGGACTGTTCATCGATGCTGATCAGGACAGGACTAGGGTGAGCCCATGGAGCACGCACGCGCTGCCGCACCCTCGCGGCTGCTGCTGCTGGCCACCGTTCTGGTCGTCGCAGCCAATCTTCGCCCCGCCATCACCGTGGTCGGACCCCTCATCGAACGTATCGGAAGCGATACGGGGATGAGCGCAGTTTCCCTGGGAGTCCTGGGGGCAGCTCCGGTCTTCACCTTCGCCGTCGTCTCTCCGTTCGTCCATCTACTGGGCCGACGGTGGGGCATGGAACGGGCGATCTTCATCGCTCTGCTGGTGCTCACCGTGGGAACCCTGCTTCGAGCGCTTCCGGCCGTGCCTTACACGCTGTTTGCCGGAACCGTCCTGCTCGCTGCCGCAATCGGGGTCACCAACGTGTTAGTCCCCATCATCGTCAAACGGGACTTTCCTGACCGTGTGCCCATGATGACCGGCGCGTACACGGCGTCGCTCACGGCGGTCGCATCGGTCGCCTCGGGTGTGGCGGTTCCGCTGGCAGACAGCATCGGCTGGCAGTACGCCTTGGCCAGTACCGCTCTTCTCTCACTGATTGCCGCTGCGCTCTGGAGCACCCGTCTGGCACGTCGCGACAGGACGTCGGCCCACGTCTCAGCAGCTCCCGCAAGCGCTCCGGCTCAGAAGGAGCGCAGCGTCTGGACCTCCGGCCTGGCATGGCAGGTGACGCTCTTCTTCGGATTCCAGTCCTCGATCTTCTACTTCTTCCTGACCTGGATGGCTTCGATCCACACCTACCAGGGCTACAGCGAGCGCACCGCCGGCTACAGCGTGGCAGCGTTCCAGGCCATCGGCATCGTCGCCACTCTGGTCATTGGGCGCATCATGCAGCGCATGGCCGACCACCGGATGGTGGCGGTAGGGCTCGGGACAGGTATGGGCGTCGGTGTGCTGGGCATGATCCTCTTCCCCGCCGTCATGCCCCTGTGGGCGGTGATCTGCGGCCTGTCCTCCACTGCAACCCTGATGCTGTCCATGACGATGATCTCTCTGCGCGCCAACAGCGGCGAGCAGGCAGCCCAGCTCTCCGGCATGGCTCAGGGGCTGGGCTATATCATCGGCGGGGTGCTGCCTGTCCTGGGAGGAAACCTCTTCGAGGTAACCGGCTCCTGGCTCCCCCCGCTCTACGCAGCTCTGGTGGTGATCGCCATCTACACCACAGTCGGCTACTTCGCCGGACGCAACGTCCAGATACCTCCGGCTGGGCCCAGGCGCTGAGCACCGGCCGCTGGTTGGTGTCCCTTGGACAGCCCTTCTCAGTCCAGGGAGACGTCCAGACGGGCCGCGATCTCCTCGCGGGAGAGCCCATAAGGCTTCCGCAGGCTCAGCGTGGTCCCGCCGTCGTCGTCTTTGGTAATGCTGAAAACACCGTGGTCAGTGTAGACCCGGGTCACGCAGCCCACCCCGGTCAGCGGATAGCTGCACTCAGGAACGATCTTCGGGGTCCCGTCCTTGGTGAAGAGAGTCATCATCACAAAGACCTCCTTGGCCCCGATCGCCAGATCCATGGCGCCGCCGACTGCCGGGATCGCATCGGGAGCACCCGTGGACCAGTTGGCGAGGTCGCCTCTGGCCGAGACCTGAAAGGCCCCCAAGACACAGACATCGAGGTGGCCCCCACGCATCATGGCGAAGGAGTCGGCATGATGGAAGTAGCTTGCTCCGGGCAGCTCGGTGACCGGGATCTTTCCCGCATTGATCAGATCCTCATCGATCTGGTCTCCCACGGCAGCCGGTCCCATGCCCAGCATGCCATTCTCCGTGTGAAGGGTGACCCGCTGCTCGGGACGCAGGTAATCCGAAACCTTGGTGGGCTGACCGATGCCCAGGTTCACAAATGATCCGGGGGCGATGTCCTCGGCGACCAGCTGGGCCAGTTCCTCGCGGCTAAGGGTGGAGTTACTCATGGTGTTCCGGCTCCTCACATCACCGTGATGGTGTCGACGTAGATCCCAGGGGTCACCACTGATTCCGGATCGATCTCTCCGGCGGCGACGCGCTGTGAGGCCTGGACCACGGTGTGGGTCGCAGCCGCAGCCATCAGCGGACCAAAGTTCCGCGCAGTTTTGCGGTAGACAAGATTCCCGACGTCGTCGGCCTGATGCGCTTTGATCAAGGCGACGTCACCGAAAATGGGGTACTCCAATACGTACTGCCGACCGTTGATCTCACGGGTCTCTTTCCCTTCGGCCAGCACCGTGCCGTATCCGGTGGGCGTGTAGAACGCCCCGATCCCCGCCCCGGCGGCACGCAGCCTCTCGGCCAGGTTTCCCTGCGGGACGAGTTCGAGTTCGATCTCCCCGGACCGGTAGGCCTCATCGAAGTGCCAGGAATCGGATTGGCGGGGGAAGGAGCAGATGATCTTGCGCACCCGCCGCTCCTTGATCAGCAGTGCCAGGCCGGCATCGCCCTGACCGGCGTTGTTGTTGACCACGGTGAGGTCCCGCACGTCGGTGTCGAGCAGTGCATCAATCAGTTCGAAAGGCTGTCCGGCATTGCCGAAGCCACCCATCAGCACCGTGCAGCCGTCGCTGACATGCCGAACCGCCTCGGCAGCGCTGTCCACAAATTCCGGCATTGTCGATCTCCTTCTCTCGCCAGCCCTCAGGCCGCGTTCTCCAGGACCACAGCCAGACCCTGTCCGACGCCGATGCACAGGGTGGCCACGCCCCAGCGGGCGCCGCTGGCCTGAAGCCGCTTGGCCAGTGTGGCCAGGACACGAGTTCCGGAGGCGCCCAGCGGATGGCCGATGGCGATGGCACCGCCCCATTCGTTGACGATGTGCGGATCGATGCCCCAGGCGTCAATGCATGCCAGGGACTGCGCCGCGAAGGCCTCGTTGAGCTCCACGGCCTCGACATCACTCCAGGTGATGCCGGCTCGATCCAGGGCCCGATTCGTGGCCTCCACCGGTGCGTAGCCGAAGTACTGGGGCTCGTTGGCGGCGGCGGCCCAGCCGGCGATCCGCGCCTGCGGCGAGGTGCCCAGGATCTCTGCGGCAGCTGCCGAGCCGATCCATGCCGCGGAGGCGCCATCGTTCATGGGTGAGGCATTACCGGCGGTGATGGTCCCGCCCTCTCGGCGAAACACGGTTCTCAGGCCCGCCAGGCTCTCTTCCGTAACCCCTTCGCGAATGGTCTGGTCACGCTCCAGCTCGGTGTTGGGAACCTGCACGGTGAGGTCGTCATAGTGCCCGGCGTCCCACGCCGCCCGCGCGCGCTCGTGGGATACGGCGGCGAAATGGTCCTGACGCTCACGGGTGATGCCGTACTTCTCGCGCAGTTGCTCCGTGGCCTCCCCGAGTGAGACCGTCCATTTCTTGGGCATACGCTCGTTGATCAGGCGCCAGCCCAGGCTGGAGTTGACCAGCTCGAGATTCTGCAGAGGATAGGGTCGTTCTGTCTTGGGTAGCACCCAGGGGGCGCGCGACATGGACTCCACACCGCCCACCAGGACCAGGTCGGTCTCCCCCAGCACCACCTGGCGAGCCCCGGAGATGGCTGCGTCCAGCGAGGATCCGCACAGGCGATTGACCGTGGTGGCGGGAACTTCCACCGGGAAACCTGCCAGCAGCCACGACATCCGGGCCACGTTGCGGTTGTCCTCGCCGGCACCGTTCGCATTTCCGAGGATCACCTCTCCCACATGCTCGGCCAGGGACTCGGGGGCCAGCGCCGGGGCCTTCTCCACGAGAGTCGTCAGAACATGGGCTGCCAGGTCGTCGGGTCGCACCGAGGCCAGCCCGCCTCCGATTTTGCCGAAGGGGGTGCGAACACCTCCGTAGACGTAGGCCTGTTCCATCAGGAGTTCTCCTCTTCACGAAGGACACGCTGCCCAATGGCGAACGCGTGGTTGGCCGAGGGCACTGAGCAGTAGATGGCCGACTGCAGAAAGACCTCTTTGATCTCGTCCGAGGTCATGCCGTTGCGCAGCGCGGCCCGGATGTGCATCTCCAGCTCTTCCCAGTGCCCCCCGGCGATCAGCGCCGTCAGGGTAATAGCTGATCGTGTGGTTCTGGGCAGTCCCGGTCGGGTCCAGATGCTGCCCCAGGCGTAGCGAGTGATGAGCTCCTGGAAATCTTCGGTGAAGGCATTCTTGGAGGCTTCGGCGCGGTCCACATGAGCGTCGGAGAGGACTTCCCGTCGAACCTTCATGCCCTCGCTGTAGCGGGTCTCATCCATGGAAGAACTCCTTGAGGATTCGGGCGGTCTCTGCGGGTGCTTCGATCGGCGCCTGGTGCGCGACGTCGTCGAGGGTCACCAGCTTGCCGTCGGCGACGCCCTCAGCGACCTGCTCCAGATCGCTCGGCGGACAGACGGCGTCGTGGGCTCCGGCCACTGCGAGGACGGGAAGGCTGATCTCCTGGAGTCTGTCCCGGATGTCGTAGTTCCCCAGTGCCCTGCAGGCGTAGCCGTAGGAGTGCCGGTCGGCCTGCTGGAGCACATGCAGCAGCGAGGTGGCCCGCTGTGGATGGCGCTCGAGGAAACCTGGCGCGAACCAGCGTTTGGCCGACCCCTCCACCATCGTGGGAGTTCCGGCCCGCTCGACGAGTTCTGCCCGTTCCTGCCACATCGTTGGCTCGCCGATGTGGGCGGCCGTGCACAGAGCTGCGAGCCCTTGGAAGGGGCTCTCCGCGGTCAGGCCAAGCTGAAGTGTCACCGCACCGCCCAGGGACACCCCCGCTGCGAATTGGGGAACCTCCCGGGGAAGCTCCAGCTCCTCCCGGACTCGTTCGACGAGCCCGACGACGGCGTGGGCCAGATCCTCAACCCGGAACGGCGCTTGTGCCGCGGGGCTTGAGCCGTGACCGGGAAGGTCCCAGCCGATCACGGTGAAATCCGAGCCCAGGTGCTCGGCAGCAAGTGACCATAGCGCCGTGGCGCTGGTCCCCAGAGACGGCCCCACCACCAGAATCGGCTTTTCCTGAGAGGCGGCACCCGCGGCCTCGGCCGGGGACAGCAGCACGGCTGCGAGGTCGGGCACCACCGGCTCTGCGGAGGGGTCAGGGATCTGCGATGTCATAGGTTCTCCTGTCGGTGGGCCGCCAGTGCGGCGTCGACGAACTCCTGCGTCCGCCCGAGGAACCCAGCGGGATCGAGGATCTGGCCCATCAGGACCTCAAACTCCTGGTCTGCGAGAGCTTTCGTTGGAATCTCTTCCCGCAGCAGCGGTGCCAATTCAGTGTGCTCAGCTGCGGACCGGGCGATCGCGTCCCGAACGCCACTGCGCTGCTGCGGGTGATATGGCGCAAAGGTCTCCACGAGCCGTTCACTGAAGACCGAGGGGCCCGCCTCTTCGAGGTTCTGTCTCATGCGCTGCGGATGGATGACGACACCCGAGAGGAGCTCTGCGGCGCGTGCTGATGCTCCGGCGCTGAGCCGCAGGAGATCTCGCAGGGCGGGCCATTCGGCCTGCCAGGCACCGTCGGGCCGTTCCTCGACGCTCAAAGAGGCAGCTTGATAAAGGGTGCTCATATGCCCCGGAGCGCCGAGGGCCGCTGAGCGGATCAGCACGGAGAAGACGGGGTTCTGCTTCTGCGGCATGGCGGATGAGCCGCCGCGGCCGGCTCGGCGTGGTTCGCTGAGCTCCCCGATCTCCGGACGCTGCAGCAGCAGTATGTCGGAGGCGATCTTTCCGTAGGCTGCGGTGAGTGAGGTCAGCGCTGAGGCGAGCTGGAGGATCGGCTGTCGCTGGACGTGCCAGGGCTGTCCCGGATTCTGCAGGCCCAGCCGCTCCGCGAGCTGCGCGGTGAGCTCTCTGGCCTCCCCTGCGCCGACGATTTCGACCAGACCCGCCTGCGTGCCAACCGCCCCACCCCACTGGAGGGGCAGCTGCGCGGCCGCCGACCGCACCTCGGAGACGGCCTGGGTCAGACCGTCAAGCCATGAGGCAGCACGCAGGCCGAACGAACTGGGCAGAGCGTGTCGGGTCAGGGTCCGAGCGATGCAGACTGTTCCCCTGTGCTCGGCGGCAAGCGCCGCCAGTGAATCCGCGGCCCGGGCTGTGTCTGCCAGCACGGACTCCGTCACCGAATGCGCCACGAGCATCTGGGCTGTGTCCATCACATCTTGGCTGGTGGCTCCCCGGTGCAGCGCCGCATCGGATTCGCCGCGGCTGCTCAGCACTTTTCGGACGGCGTTCAGCAGCGGAATCACCGGGTTTCCGCCGGCGGGCGCGGCCGCGGCGATCCGTTCGGGACTCAGCTCAGACAGATGCGTCCATTCGTTGGCGATCCGCCGCACGCTGTGGGCGTCCTGAAACTCCACGTGCTGGCCATCGGCGAGCACTTCGGCCCAGACGGCCTCGACCTCGAGGAGGGCGGCGAGGAACGCGTGGTCACTGGTCTGTTCAGCAGCCGGGATACCAGCCCACACCGGAGAAAGCAGCCCGTCCATGAACGTCAGTACCTCCTCGATCCGGCAGCTCGTTGCACACCAGTCTTCAGCAGGCTGCCGATCCGGGCTATCCCGGTCTCATTCAACGAATGTTCAGCGAGACCGCAGTCTTCAGCGACGCTAGAGCAGCTCTGCGGCTTGCAGCAGCACGGCCTCGGCGGCCTGCGCCTTGGTACCGCGCACTGATATGACCTCTGAATCCTTCAGCTGCGCTCGCGCGGATTCTGACGCGAGAATGTGGACCTCTGTAGCGTCCTCGCCGAAGACCAGGTTCTCTCCCACGCGGTTGAGCACCAGCAGGTCGCAGCCCTTCCGCTGAAGCTTCTGCTGGGCCAGGGTGAGCGGGTCAGACCCTTCGTCACCGGTCTCGGCGGCGAAGCCGACGATCACACGCGGCCCGATTCCTTCCACGCTGCGGCGGTGGACGGTCTCGGCAAGGATGTCGGGGTTCCGCGTGAGAGTGATCACCGGGGCCCCGCCGTTGTCAGTCTTCTTGATCTTGGCCTGGGCGTACTCCGCAGGCCGGAAGTCCGCCACGGCCGCGGCCATCACCAGCAGGTCCGCCTCGGGAGCCGCGCGCTGCACGGCCTCCTGGAGCTCCTGCGCGGTTTCAATGCGCTCCACCTGAAGACGTGCAGTGCCCCGAGGCAGCTCAGCCTCCACAATGCCGGCGATCAGGTGCACGTGAGCGCCCTGCGCGGCGGCCTCCTGAGCCAGCGCGATCCCCTGCTTGCCGGAGGAGCGATTGCCCAGATACCGCACCGGGTCGAGCGGTTCGCGGGTGCCGCCTGCGGTGATGACCACCCGGCGTCCTGCCAGCACCCCGGTGCTGGGTTCCTGAATCTGCGTCATGCGCATTCTCAGATGCTGATAGATGTCGGCGGGCTCCGGGAGTCGACCGGGACCTGTATCGGCGCCGGTCAGACGGCCTACCGCAGGCTCCATCACGTCGATGCCCCGCTCGCGCAGCACTCGCACATTCTCCGCGGTGGCTGGATTGTTCCACATTTCGGTGTGCATCGCGGGGACCAGAACGACGGGCGCTTCCGTCGCCAGCAGAGTGGTGGTCAGCAGATCCCCCGCTTGACCGGCGCGGGTTCGAGCCAGCAGATCAGCAGTGGCGGGGGCGACGACGACGAGCTCAGCCTCCTGCCCCAGGCGCACATGGCGGACGTCTTCGACGCCCTCGAAGACCCCGGTAGTGACCGGTCGGCCACTGATGGCCTCCCACGTGGCCTTCCCGACGAATTCCAGGGAGGCAGGGGTGGGAATGACATCGACCTGATGCCCGTCCTCCCGCAGAAGCCTCAGCAGGTGCACCGCCTTGTAGGCGGCGATGCCTGCCGAGACTCCGAGAACAATTCTCATGCGGGTCAGATCTGCATCAGGTCGATGTGAAGGAGTGTTGAGGCGACGTCGCCCTAGGCGGCCTCAGCCTCGGCGCTGCCTGCGGGGTGATTCACCAGAAGGTTCTGGTTGATCTCGCGCAGAGCGATGGACAGCGGCTTCTCGTTGAGCTTGGTGTCCACCAGGGGTCCGACGTACTCGAAGAGCCCCTCATGCAGCTGGGCGTAGTAGGCGTTGATCTGACGCGCGCGCTTGGAGGCGAAGAGCACCAGAGCGTACTTGGAGTCGGCCTTCTCCAGCAGGGAGTCGATCGGCGGGTCGATGATGCCTTCGAGCTGCTCAGTCACGTGAACGTGTGTCCTTAGCTGTTGATGTCGTGGTTCTTCAGGTCAAAACCCATGCGGGTGACAAGTTCGGCGGCGGCGCGGTTGACGTCGTCGTTGATGATGGTGACGTCAAATTCCTTCTCTGCCGCAAGCTCTATCTTAGCGGTTTCCAGGCGACGCTGCTGCTCCTCCTGGCTCTCGGTGCCGCGCTGCAGCAGCCGGGAGACCAGATCATCCCAGCTGGGAGGGGCCAAAAAGACGAACTGGGCCTCCGGCAGACGCTGCCGGACCTGACGCGCTCCCTGCAGGTCGATCTCCAGAAGCACGCGCTTACCCTCCGCCAGAGCCTCCTCCACCGTGGACTGCAGCGTCCCGTAGCGATGGGTGCCGTGGACGGTGGCCCATTCAAGGAACGCGTCTTCTGCGACCAGTTCGTCGAAGCGCTCGGGGCTCAGGAACAGGTAGTCGACGCCGTCCACTTCACCCGGCCGTGCGGGGCGGGTGGTGGCGGAGACGGAGAAGTGCACCTGGGGGTAGGTGCTGCGGATATAGCGGCTCAGCGTGGTCTTGCCCACAGAGGTGGGCCCGGCCAGCACAGTGACGGTCGGGGCAGTGGAGTCCGGCGATGGCATGCCGACCATCTTATCCGCCGGTAACCCTAGAAGGGGTACGGGGCAATCTCTGGTCGCATGGTCAGCCACTGGATCTCAGTGAAGGCCTCCAGGTTCACGGTCGCTCCGCCGATCCGCGTGCCGTTGCCGGAGGATTTGAAGCCGCCGAACGGCGCATGTGCCTCATCGGAGACTGTCTGTTCGTTGATATGAATCTTGCCGGAGACCACCCTGTCTGCGATCTTCATCGCCTCGCCCACATCACCGAGGATCCCGATGGAGAGTCCATAGTCGGTGTCATTGGCCAGGGAGATCGCCTCCTCAAGGTCGGAGAAGCGCATCACCGGAGCCACTGGACCGAAGATCTCTTCGCGCCAGGCGATGTTCTCTGGGGTGAGGTTGGTCAGCACCGTGGGGCTGTAGAACGGCCCGGAGTGCTCGCCGCCCGCGAGGATCGTCGCACCCTGGGCGACCGCATCCTGCACGATGCCGTCCACACGCGCCAGCTGCTTCTCATCGATGATGGGGCCGATCACGGTGCCGGCGTCCGTGGGGTCGCCCACGGGAAGGTTCTTCGCTTTGTCGGCCAGCGCCGAGACGTACTCGTCATAGACCGAGTCGTGGACGATGTGCCGGCCCGCGGTCATGCAGATCTGGCCCTGGTGCAGGAAGGAGCCGAAGGCCGCCGCTGATGCCGCCTTGTCCACACCCGCCCCTTCAAGCACGATCATCGCGTTCTTGCCGCCGAGCTCCAGATGCGCTCTCTTCAACAGGCGCGAGCAAGTTTCACCCACCTTGCGTCCTGCCGCGGTGGATCCGGTGAAGGCCACCATCTTCACCTCGGGGGCCTCCACGACGGCCGCCCCAATATCTCCTCCGCCGGGAGTCAACTGGAGCAGGCCGGCAGGCAGGCCTGCCTCCTCGAAGATCCGGGCTAGGACGTAACCGCCGCTGACGGTGGTGCGCGGATCGGGCTTCAGCAGCACCGCGTTGCCGGTGGCCAGCGCCGGTGCCACCGCGCGGATGGAGAGGATCAGCGGGAAGTTGAAGGGCGCGATGACAGAGACCACTCCCAGGGGCCGACGTCGGGCAAAGGACCAGCGGTCATCGTTGGAGGAGAGCACCTCTCCCTGGGCCAGGGTAGGCAGTGCGGAAGCCTCAAAGCACTCATTGGCCGCCACGTGAGTCTCGAGTCCCGCCTTGGCTGCAATAGCACCGGTCTCCCGCTGAATCCACCAGCGGATCTCCTCGGCATACTGCTCGAAGAGCTGCCCGGCGCGCCGCAGAACCCCGGCTCGCTCCTCAGGAGGTCGGAGAGCCCACTCCGCCTGGGCGCGAGCTGCGGCAGCGGAGGCTCGGGCGACGTCCTCGATGGAGGCAAAGCCTTGGTCAGCAAGCTGCTGGGAGGTAGCCGGTTCGATGACCGGCGATGTTCCGCCTCCCCCGTCGGTCCACTCGTTGATGAAGATCTTGCCGTGCCATACGGCGGTGTCCAACAGTCCCATGGCGCATCTCCCCGGCTCGTCGCCTGTGCAGAAACAGTGCAGTGAGTGTTACCCAGATCACTGTTTCCCGCGGGGCTGCGCCCTCGCAATGGGGTCTCCCGTTCAACGGGCGGGACCGTGGGAGGCTACGGTGCGGGCGCTCAGCCCAGGCGGGCGAGGTGATCGCCCAGGGCGCGGCGCTGCTTGACCCCGAGACCGCCGAGTCGGCGGTTGATGGAGATGCCCAGGTCCTCGAGAATCTTGGTGGCGGTGACCCGGCCGATTCCCGGCAGAGCCTCGAGGAGTTCGAGGGTCTTCAGCCGTGCGACCGCCTCAGAATCGTCTGCGCGGGACAGGACGCCTGTGAAGCTAAGCCGTCCGGCGCCGAACTCGCGTTTCACCTCAGCCCGCTCGACCCGGGCAGCCAGTGCCTTCTGCCGCGCGGTATCTCGCTCTTCCTGGGTGAGTTCTCGCAGTGCCACTGTTGGTTCTCCTCATCGCGTGGTGCGCCAGAGCTATCTTAGGCAGAATCTAGCGGCAATTTTCGTCCACGGCAATAGGACGTGACACCCCGCACCCATCAAGCCTCAGCTCAGGCCACGTCCGCCCGAGCCTCGTCGACGGCCTCCGCCAGGGCGAGGATCTCCGGGCCCCGGCGCAGAATGTCCCGGGAGGAATTCACCAGCACTTGGTCCCAGGCATCCCCGAATCCTTCCCGCATGGCCTGGGCAGTAGCCCCCTGGGCGCCGTAGCCCGGGGCCAGCAGCGGAGGGCGCCCCTGGGTGAGATCGATGCCGTTGGCCTGAGCCAGATAGGCGGTGGTGGCTCCCACCACCAGGCCGATGCTGCCCAGCTCCGCTTCTCCGTTCAGTGCCGCGGCACGGGAAGCGATGCCCGCAGCGATGGTCCCGTGCTCGGTGCGCGCCAGCTGTACTTCCTGCCCTTCCGGGTTCGAGGTCAAGGCCAGGACGAAGAGGCCGGCGTCGTAGCGATGAGCGGCTTCCACCGCAGGATCCAGCGAGCCGAACCCCAGGAAAGGACTCACGGTCAGGGCATCTGCTCCGAAATCGCCCTCCGGGTTCAACCAAGCCTCGGCGTAAGCGGCCATCGTGGAACCGATGTCTCCACGCTTAGCATCGGCGATCACCAGCAGACCTGCCTGTTTCGCCTCAGCAATGGTCTCCGCCAAGGCCCGCATGCCGGCGACCCCGTAGGCCTCGAAGAACGCCACCTGGGGCTTGACCACCCCTACGCGTCCGACGGAGGCCTCCACCACTCGGCTGCCGAACTCGCGCAGTCCGGAGGCGTCATCGGGCAGCCCCCACTCGGGGAGCATTCCCGGGTGGGGGTCAATGCCGACACACAGGCGCCCATACTCCTCGAACGCGTGTTTCAGGCGGCTGCCGAAGCTGCTCACCCGGCCGCCTCCGCCTTGTCTCCCAGACCTGCCAGGCGCAGCCGCTCTGCGTGCTCCTGCAGAGAGGCCACGGACCACGTGTAGTGCCGCTGCGCCTCGATAGCCTGCACTGCGGCGCCGAACTCGGCCACGGTGGTGATGACCGGGATGCCCAGGCTTGTCGCGGCCGCGCGGATCTCGTAGCCGTCGCTGCGGGCATCGCCGCCGGAGGGTGTGTTGATGATCAGGTCGATCTCCCCGGCCTCCACCGCCTCCAGGATGGTGCCCGACTCGCCCTCGGCATCGGCAATCTTCTTCACGACCTCACAGTGCACGCCGTTGCGGCGCAGAACATCGGCGGTGCCGCCGGTCGAGACCACTGAGAAGCCCAGGTCGGTCAGACGCTTGACCGCCATGATGATGCCTCGCTTGTCGCGGTTGGCCACAGAGACGAACACCTTGCCGGAGGTCGGCAGCGGATTGTTGGCAGCGAGCTGGGACTTCGCGAAGGCCGTATCGAAGTGCTTATCAATACCCATGACCTCTCCGGTGGAGCGCATCTCAGGACCCAGCAGCGAGTCGACGACGCGACCCTCTTCGGTGCGGAATCGCGCAAAGGGCAGCACGGCCTCCTTTACCGCCACGGGTGCTCCGGGAGGAAGCAGCGAGCCGTCACCGGTGGCCGGAAGCAGGCCCGAGAGCTGATGGCCTGAGCCCTCACGCAGCTCGGCGATGCTGACTCCTGTACCGATGTGGGCGGCTGCCTTGGCCAGCTGCACCCCGGTGGCTTTGGAGACGAACGGGACCGTGCGGGAGGCGCGCGGATTGGCTTCGATGACGTACAGCACATCGGATGCCACGGCGAACTGAATGTTGATGAGTCCGCGCACTCCGACGCCGGCCGCGATGGCGCGGGTGGCCTCGCGGACCCGCTGGAGCACCTCGGGGCCGAGGGTGATGGGCGGCAGCACGCAGGCGGAGTCGCCGGAGTGGATGCCGGCCTCTTCGATGTGCTCCATGATGCCGCCCAGGTAGAGATCGCTCCCGTCATAGAGGGCGTCGACGTCGACCTCAATGGCGTCCTCGAGGAAACGGTCCACCAGCACCGGGTGCTCGGGGGTCACCTCGGTGGCGTTCTCGATGTAGCGGGCCAGTCCCGCCTCGTCGTAGACGATCTCCATGCCGCGGCCGCCCAGCACATAGCTAGGACGCACCAGGACGGGGTAGCCGATGGAGTCGGCGACCTGCTTAGCCTCCTCGAAGCTCACCGCGGTGCCGTTCTTCGGCGCAATCAGCCCGCCCTCGCGCAGCACCTGGTCGAAGGCTCCGCGGTGCTCGGCAAGGTCGATCGCTTCGGGGCTGGTGCCCAGGATGGGAACTCCGGCGTCGGCCAGCTGCTGAGCCAGCTTCAGCGGGGTCTGTCCGCCGAGCTGGACGAACACACCGGCCACTCCCCCGGTGCGCTCCTCTGCGGCAATGACCTCGAGCACGTCCTCCAGGGTCAGCGGCTCAAAGTAGAGGCGAGTGGAGACGTCGTAATCGGTGGAGACAGTCTCAGGATTGCAGTTGACCATCACCGTCTCGTACCCCGCCTCGCCCAGCGCCATGGTGGCGTGGACGCAGGAGTAGTCGAACTCAATGCCCTGACCGATGCGGTTGGGGCCCGATCCCAGGATGATCACCGACGGCGCAGCGTGGTCGGCGATCTCATCCTCGAGGTCGTAGCTGGAGTAGTGGTACGGGGTGAAGGCCGGGAACTCGGCGGCACAGGTGTCGACCGTCTTGTAGACGGGCCTGACACCGAGGGCGTGGCGGACGCCGCGCACCACCGCGGGGTCCATGTGCCGCAGCTGTCCGATCTGCTCATCGGAGAATCCGTGACGCTTGGCGGTGCGCAGCACATGGGGGGTGAGCTCCCCGGCCTCTGCGATCATCTGTGCGGTCTCGTTGATCAGCTGCAGCTGATCCAGGAACCATGGATCGATCGCGGTGATCTCGTGGATCTCCTCGAGGCTCACTCCGGAGAGCAGCGCCCGCTGCACCTGATAAAGACGTGCCGTGGTGGGGGTGGCCATACCCTTCTTGAGAGCGTCGAGCTCCTCCCCCGAGGCGGGGACGAAGCTGAACTCGCTGCCGCGCTGCTCCAGGGAGCGGAGGGCTTTCTGCATGGCCTCGGTGAAGTTGCGGCCGATCGCCATGGCCTCGCCTACCGACTTCATCGTGGTCGTGAGCGTCGGATCGGCGGCGGGGAACTTCTCGAAGGCAAAGCGCGGAACCTTCACGACCACATAATCGAGCGTGGGCTCGAAGCTGGCCGGCGTCTTCTGCGTGATGTCGTTGGGGATCTCATCCAGGGTGTAGCCCACCGCCAGCTTGGTGGCGATCTTGGCGATGGCGAAACCGGTGGCCTTCGAGGCCAGTGCCGAGGACCTGGAGACGCGCGGGTTCATCTCGATGACCACCACGCGGCCAGTCTTCGGGTCCACGGCGAACTGGATGTTGCACCCGCCGGTGTCCACTCCGACCTCACGGATCACGTTGATCGCGATGTCGCGCAGCTTCTGGTACTCCCGGTCGGTCAGCGTCATGGCCGGCGCCACGGTGATGGAGTCGCCGGTGTGCACGCCTACGGGGTCGAAGTTCTCGATGGAGCAGACGACGACGACGTTGTCATTGGCATCGCGCATCATCTCCAGCTCGTACTCTTTCCACCCGAGAATGGACTCCTCCAGGAGCACCTCGGTGGTGGGCGAGTACTGCAGACCGGCACCGGCGATGCGGCGCAGGTCCTCGGCGTTGTAGGCCAGGCCTGAGCCCAGACCGCCCATCGTGAAGGAGGGGCGGACCACCATCGGGTAGCCCAGCTCCTCGGCGGCGGCAAAGGCCTCATCCATGGTGTGGACGATGATGGACTTTGCGGATTCGCCGCCGGAGCGCTCCACCACGCCCTTGAACTTCTCGCGGTCCTCACCGAGCTCGATGGCGGCGATGTTCGCGCCGATGAGCTCCACGTTGTACTTCTCGAGCACTCCGGACTTGTCCAGGGCGATCGCGGTGTTCAGCGCGGTCTGTCCGCCCAGGGTCGGCAGCAGCGCGTCCGGGCGTTCCTTCTCGATGATCTTGGCGACGACGTCGGGGCTGATCGGCTCCACGTAGGTGGCGTCGGCGAACTCCGGATCGGTCATGATGGTGGCCGGGTTGGAGTTGACGAGGATGACACGGATGCCCTCCTCCTTCAGCACCCGCAGAGCCTGGGTGCCGGAGTAGTCGAACTCGGCGGCCTGGCCGATGACGATCGGTCCGGAGCCGATCACCAGTACGGAGTTGAGGTCCTGGCGCTTAGGCATGCTGGTCGTGTCCTCCTGTGGGAGCGGGGGCGGAGTCGGTGGCAGAGGGACGGCGGTCAGCCGGGGGGAGCGTATCGGCGCCGGTGGCGACGTCGTCGCGCGTCATGAGCTCGACGAATCGGTCGAAGAGGTAGGCCGAATCGTGGGGGCCGGCAGCAGCCTCGGGGTGGTACTGCACGCTGAACGCAGGGATGTCCAGGCATCGCAGCCCCTCCACGACGCCGTCGTTGAGGCTGGAGTGGCTGACCTGAACACGCCCGTAGCGGGACTCAGGAGCGGTCACGATCTCACCGATGGGCGCGTCCACGGCGAATCCGTGGTTCTGACTGGTGATCTCGACCTTGCCGGTGGTGTGGTCCATCACCGGCTGGTTGATGCCGCGGTGGCCGAAGGGCAGCTTGTAGGTGCCGAAGCCCAGGGCGCGGCCCAGGATCTGGTTCCCGAAGCAGATGCCGAAGAAGGGCTTTCCGGCGTCGAGCACCTCTCGCAGCAGACCGATCTGAGTGCTGGCGGTGGCGGGGTCGCCCGGTCCGTTGGAGAGGAAGACACCGTCCGGGTTCAGTGCTTCGATCTCGGCGAAGGTAGTAGTGGCCGGCAGCACGTGCACGCGCAGCCCGCGCTCGGCCATACGCACCGGGGTCATGGTTTTCAGCCCCAGGTCGATCGCGGCCACGGTGGCCACCGGTTCGCCGCTGTAGCCGTGGTCGGAGGGTTCGACAACGTAGGCCTCCTCGGTGGTGACCTCCTCCGCCAGGCGGGCACCAAGCATGCCCGGCTGGTTGATGACCTCGTCGACGAGCTCGGCGGTGGGGCGCTCCTCACCGCGTGCGTCCGTCAGCGCATCGCCGGAGAAGATGCCGGCCTTCATCGCGCCCTTATCGCGCAGGTGACGGGTGATGGCTCGGGTGTCGACGTCTTTGATGGAGACGATGCCCTGCGCCGCGAGCTCGTCGTCAAGGCTGCGCGCGGAGCGCCAGTTGGAGGCACGGCGGGCGGCGTCGCGGACCACATACCCGGCTACCCAGATGCGGCGGGACTCAGGATCCTCGTCGTTGACTCCCGTATTGCCGATGTGCGGTGCAGTCTGCACCACGATCTGGCGGGCGTAGGAGGGATCGGTGAGGGTCTCCTGGTAACCGGTCATTGCGGTGGAGAAGACAGCCTCTCCCAGGGTGGTTCCGGTGGCGCCGTAGGCGGTGCCGCGGTAGACGGTGCCGTCCTCCAGCACGAGGACTGCGCTGGTCCCATCGGTGGTAACGCTCATTCGGTGGTGCTCTCTTTCTTCACGGCCTCTGACGTGACAGCCTCGTTCAGCGAGTTCAGCAGCTCGGTGTTGGTCTGGGCGTGGCGGGCGCGGAATGCGGTCTCCACCGCGGTCTCCCCCAGCGTCCAGCCGATGATGATGGCCCCGTCGCGTTCGACGAACTTGCCCACCACTCCCCGGTCAGTGCGCACGGAGGTGATGCTCGGGGCCGGGATGAAGTAGTTGCGTGCTCCTGCCCGGAACACCGCGACACCGTCTGTGTGGTGCTCCACGCGGCCTCCGGTGCGCAGTCCCAGCTGGTGCACCGCAATCCGGTCGAGGTAGTCCGCGGCCGAGACGGTGCCGATGACCATGCCCTCGGCGGCGGCCAGTGGTTCGCGTTCAAGCAGGTGCGCAGGGATCTCCTGCGGTGCGGGCAGGGTGGCCTGGCGTCGTTTACGGTTGCGCCATCCCAGCCAGATGAGCAGGCAGAACACGGTGATCAGGCCCAGCGCCACCCACAGGTACGTCAGGTACTCCCCCGTGCGGTCTGCCTGGGTGGTCAGCAGTGGGATAAGCATCAGTTCTGGCCCTTCCTGCCGGTCAGTGATGTGTGGAGTTCGCCGTCGAGGACCACCGGGTGTCCGGAGAGGAACGTGGCCCGCACCTGTCCAGGCAGTTCAAGACCGCGGAACGGCGAGTTCCTGCCCTTGGTGGCGTGCTGCTCCGGGTCCACTCTGCGGGCCGCATGGGGGTCGACGAGGATGAGGTTGGCCGGCTCCTGGGCCGCCAGCGGGCGACCGTGGTGGGCATGGCCGTAGATCTGGGCCGGACGCTCGGAGGTCACCTCCGCGAAGCGGCGCCAGCTGATGAGCCCCGTCTCCACCATGGCGTGCTGAACAACAGGCAGTGCCGTCTCGAGTCCCGTCATCCCCATGGCGGCGTGAACCCATTCGCACTCCTTGGCCTGCGTGGGATGCGGGGCGTGGTCCGTGCCGATCACGTCAATGGTTCCGTCCGCCAGTCCCTCACGCAGCGCTTCCACATCCTCTGCCGTGCGCAGGGGCGGATTGACCTTGTAGACGGGGTCATAGCTGCGCACCAGTTCGTCGGTCAGCAGCAGATGGTGCGGAGTGACCTCCGCGGTGACGGCGATGCCGCGTTCCTTGGCCCACCGGATGATCTCCACGGATCCCTTGGTGGAGACGTGGCAGATGTGCAGGCGGGACCCCACGTGCTGAGCCAGCAGCACGTCGCGGGCGATGATCGCCTCCTCGGCCACGGCCGGCCACCCGGGCAGTCCGAGCACGGAGGAGACCTCTCCCTCGTTCATCTGCGCGGGGTTTTCTGTATCCCATCCGGTCAGCGCGGGATCCTGGGCGTGCTGGGCCACGAATCCGTCCACGTTCTTCACGTACTCCAGCGCCCGGCGCATGAGCACGGGGTTGTGCACGCACATGCCGTCGTCGGAGAACATGCGGACCTTCGCGGAGGATTCGGCCATCGCTCCGAGTTCGGCCAGCTGCTCTCCGGCCAGGCCCACGGTCACCGCACCGACCGGGTAGACCTCGCTCCAGCCGGACTCTTGGCCCAGGCGGTGCACCTGTTCAACGACGCCGGCGGTATCGGCCACGGGCGAGGAGTTGGCCATGGCGTGCACCGCGGTGAAGCCGCCCAGCGCGGCCGCCCGGGTGCCGGTCTCCACGGTTTCAGCGTCCTCACGTCCGGGTTCGCGCAGGTGAGTGT
This sequence comes from Nesterenkonia flava, assembly GCF_031432335.1. Classification (NCBI taxonomy): domain Bacteria; kingdom Bacillati; phylum Actinomycetota; class Actinomycetes; order Micrococcales; family Micrococcaceae; genus Nesterenkonia; species Nesterenkonia flava. Next base: position 112,445 of record NZ_JAVKGT010000001.1, read on the forward strand.
GCAGGTCCACCATGCCGGGCAGGGCGATGAGCCCGGCGGCCTCGACGGTGGTGACGTCGTCGTACCGGCCGGCCTGCTCGGCGGCCGAGGGGCCCAGGGCTGCGATGAGCCCGTCGTGGATGAGCAGGTCTGCGGGTTCTTCGCCGTAGGGCTTGGCGCCGGTGATGAGGTAAGTGGTCATGAGTGGTCTCCTGTCAGCAGCAGGTGCAGCACGGCCATCCGCACGGAGACGCCGTGGGACACCTGGTCGAGGACTTTGGTCTGTGGTGAGTCGGCGGCGGCGGAGGAGATCTCCACACCGCGGTTCATGGGACCCGGGTGGAGAATCAGTGCCGGGGAGTCGGTCTCCCCCAGCGTGAGTCGGTTCAGCACGGCCAGGCGCTCGTCGCTGAGTCCCCAGCGGCGGGTGTATTCGGCGGCGGTCGGGAAGTAGGTGCCGCCCATGCGCTCTGTCTGCACGCGCAGCATCATCACGGCGTCGGGCCCTGCTGCCAGGGCATCATCGAGTCCGTAGTGCACGGTCACGGGCCAGTTCTCCACCCCGTAGGGCATCAAGGTGGCCGGACCGGCCAGGCTGACCTGCGCCCCGAGGGTGCTGAGCAGCCAGATGTTGGAGCGCGCGACACGGGAGTGCAGGATGTCCCCGACGATCAGCACCTTCATGCCGGACAGGTCGTTGCCGCGGGGGCTCTCACCGTGGGCGGCGCTCCATCCGCGGCGCAGGGTCAGGGCGTCCAGGAGCGCTTGTGTGGGGTGCTCATGGGTTCCGTCGCCGGCGTTGACCACCGCGCAGTCGGTCCACCCGGACCCGGCCAGCTGGGCGGCGGCACCGGAGGCGCTGTGACGCATCACGATGGCGTCCGCTCCGATGGCTTCCAAGGTCTTGACGGTGTCTTTCAGGGACTCGCCCTTAGAGACCGAGGACCCTTTGGCGGAGAAGTTCATGACGTCCGCGGAGAGCCGCTTGGCCGCGGCTTCGAAGGAGATGCGTGTGCGTGTGGAGTCCTCGAAAAAGAGGTTCACCACGGTCCGGCCGCGAAGGGTCGGCAGCTTCTTGACCTCGCGGGTGGAGACCGCCGCCATCTCCTCAGCGGTGTCAAGGATGGTCAGGGCATCCTCGGCGGCGAGGTCGGCGGTGGAGAGCAGGTGGCGCAGCCCGAAGCTCATGCGACACCTCCCTGGGAAGAGGCGGCGGGGCCGCGGGTGATGAGTACGGACTCCTGGTCACGCTCGACCCCGTCGACTTCAGCCAGCTGCACGGACACCCGTTCTTCACGGGATGTGGGGATGTTCTTGCCCACGTGATCGGCGCGGAGGGGCAGTTCGCGGTGGCCGCGGTCCACGAGCACCGCCAGGCGCACAGCTCGCGGACGGCCGAGATCGGAGAGTGCGTCGAGGGCGGCGCGAATGGTCCGCCCGGAGTACAGCACGTCATCGATGAGGACCACGGTGGTGCCGTCGATGCCGGCGTCGGGGATCTGGGTGGGCTCAGGGGCGCGGACCGCACCGGAGCGCAGATCATCCCGGTACATGGTGATGTCCAGGGATCCGACGGCGCCCCGGGCATCGAAACCGGGGTCGATGCGGGAAAGCTTCTCCCCCAGGCGTGTGGCCAGGGGAACGCCGCGGCGCGGAATGCCGAGGAGAACGAGTCCGGTGACGCCGCGATGGGCTTCAACGATCTCATGGGCAATGCGGGTCAGTGCGCGCTCGATGTCTGAGGCGCTCATGACCTTGCTGGTCTCAGGTGTGGTGTGCACCATTCGACTCCTTTCTCGCCTCACAGGACGATCTTTAAAGGAGGGTGACTATTCAGTTATCGAGGTCTTGGACCACCCTATCAGCGCCGGCGGCACCGGCGTTCTACTCCAGGGTGGACTTCAGCTGCTGGATGCGGCCCAGCACGCCGTTGACGAACTTCGGGGACTCCTCCGTCGAGAGCTGACGGACCAGTGCCATCGCCTCGGCCACCGCAACTCCGTCGGGAATCTCCTCGTTGTAGAGAATCTCCCACGTGCCGATGCGCAGGGCCATGAGGTCCACCCGGGGCATGCGCTCGACGGTCCAGCCTCGTGCGTAGGTCGAGAGCAGCTCGTCGATGCGCTCCTGGCGCTCGGTCACGCCGGTGAGAATCTCCCCGACATACTCATTGGCGACCAGGTCACCCTTCTCCGTGCGGGTCTTCAGGACCTGCTCAGGAGAGATTCCGCGCTGCTCGGCCTCAAAGAGGATCTCGAGCGCGCGGCGTCGTGCTTTGGATCGCTTCGCCACTAGTCGGTCACGCGGCCAAGGTACTCGGAGGTGCGGGTATCAACTTTGACCTTGGTGCCCTGGTCCACGAACAGCGGAACCTGGATCTCGTGGCCGGTCTCCAGCGTGGCAGGCTTGGTGCCAGCCTTGGAGCGGTCGCCCTGCAGGCCCGGGTCGGTCTGGGTGATCTCCAGGACTACCGAGGGGGGCAGTTCGATGTAGAGGGGGGTCCCCTCGTGCATGGCCAGCTGGACCTCAGCGGACTCCAGGAGGAAGTTGGCGGCGTCGCCCACCACGGTGCCGGGGACGGTCACCTGGTCATAGTCACGCATGTCCATGAAGACGTAGTCATTGCCGTCCATGTACAGGTACTGGTAGTTGGAGCGGTCCACGGTGGCGAACTCGACCTTGGCGCCAGCGTTGAAGGTCTTGTCGACCACTTTGCCGGAGGTGATGTTCTTCAGCTTGGTGCGGACGAAGGCGCCGCCCTTGCCGGGCTTGACGTGCTGGAACTCCAGGGTGTTCCACAGCTGGCCCTCCAGCTTGAGCACGGAGCCGTTCTTGATGTCGTTCGACGTTGCCACAGGTGTCAGCCTTTTCTCTTTGTTCAGGTGTGTAAGCCGCCGGTCTATCCTACAGCGAGATGACGGGGCTCGCGGGCTCGGCGATCTCCTGATAGGTGCTGTAAAGAATCGAGGCGTCGGGAATCTCCACGGTGGCAGGGCGCCCGATGCCGTTGAGCAGCACGAAGCGCAGGGTGTCGCCGCGGTTCTTCTTGTCCCGTCGAATGCCCTCCAGCAGCTGATTCCAGCGGTCATCCCGGTAGGTCACGGGCAGTCCGAGCGAGGTGAGCACGTCTCGATGACGGTCGGCGGTGGCGTCATCGATCCGGCCGAGGCTGCGGCCCAGCTCGGCGGCAAAGACCATGCCCACAGAGATCGCGGCACCATGGCGCCACTGGTAGCGCTCGGCCAGCTCAATGGCGTGTCCCAGCGTGTGCCCGTAGTTCAGAGACTCGCGGACGCCGGACTCGAGTGCGTCCTGACCCACCACCTCAGCCTTGACCCGGATAGCTCGCTCAATCAGGTCCCGCACCTGCCAGGAGTGGGGGTTCTGCGCCTGGTCCGGTGCAGCCTCGATGATGTTGAGGATCTCCTCGTCGGCAATGAAGCCGCATTTGACGACTTCTGCCAGTCCGGCGACGAGCTCGTTGCGCGGCAGCGTGATGAGGGTGTCCAGATCTGCGAGGACACCGGCGGGCTGATGGAAGGAGCCGACGAGGTTCTTGCCCTCGGCCGTGTTGATGCCGGTCTTGCCGCCCACTGCGGCGTCGACCATGCCCAGCAGCGTGGTGGGCATGTGCACCACACGCACCCCGCGCAGCCAGGTGGCGGCCACGAAACCTGCCACGTCGGTCACGGCACCGCCGCCCACGGAGACGATCGCGTCGCTGCGGGTGAAGTCATTCTGGCCCAGGACCTGCCAGCAGAAGGCGGCGACCTGAATGTGCTTGCCCTCTTCGGCGTCGGGAATCTCGGCGACCACTGCCTGGTAGCCGTGGTTCTCGAGGTCCTCGCGGACCACGTCGCCGGTAGCGCGCAGGGCTCGGGGGTGGATCACCAGGACGCGTTCGGCCTGTGTGCCGACCATCTCCGGCAGCCGGGAGAGCAGGCCGCGGCCCACCACGACGTCGTAGCCGAGGTTCTGCCCGCCCTGGCCGTTGCCCTCCCCTACGGTGATGATGGTGGGCTGGTCCTCGGTGTGGCCCTGGGAAAATGCGGGATCGGCGTTCTCGGTCATGTACCTGTCCTCTGAGTGTCTTGGTGGAAGGCCGTGATGATGGTATCGGCTCTTGTCTCGATGCTCATGTCTGCGGGCTCCATGATGTAGTCGGCGCACTGCCGGTACAGCGGCTCCCGCTCCTGGTAGATGCGCTGCCATACAGCGGCGGGGTCCTCCCCTAACGAGGTGTCCTTGAGCATCGGCCTGGTGGAAGCGTCCCCGATTCGGGCGACGACCTGGTCTGCCGTTGCGTCAAGCATCACGACCCAGTGTGATGCGATGACCTCGCGCGTGGCCCGGCTGAGGATGGCTCCCCCGCCGAGGCTGATCACCGATGGGCGTGGTGAGTCGCACAGTTCTGCGACGATCTTCTCCTCCTCCGCGCGGAAAGCCTCTTCCCCGTGCTCTGCAAAGAACTCGGGGATGGACCCGTGACGGGCGGCGAAGAAGTGATCAGTGTCCACATGTGGCCGTCCCATCTTACGCGCCAGGGCCGCTCCCACGGTGGATTTGCCCGACCCCATGGGTCCGATGAGAACGATATTGCGCATAGGACTTCCCTGCTCGCCCGTTTAGTCCTGCATGGCGGCGGGCGCCTGCAGCGGGTCGCCGTCCGTGCCGGCGGCGTCGGGGTTCCCGCCGAGCTCGGGGAGGTTCGCCAGGTAGCTCTCGATGTTGCGGCGGGTCTCGGCCACGGAATCGCCGCCGAACTTCTCGAGCACAGCCTGGGCGATCACCAGGGCCACCATGGCCTCAGCCACGACGCCGGCGGCCGGGACTGCACAGACGTCGCTGCGCTGGTGGTGAGCGGTGGTCGCCTCTCCCGTGGCAGTGTCCACCGTCCGCAGCGCACGCGGCACGGTGGCGATGGGCTTCATCGCCGCGCGTACTCGAATGGCGTCACCGATGCTCATGCCGCCTTCGATGCCGCCGGCGCGATTGGTGGCGCGAATGATGCTGCCGTCGGGACCATGCTCGATCTCGTCATGGGCCTCACTGCCGCGGCGGGCCGCCGTGCGGAAGCCGTCGCCGACCTCCACGCCCTTGATCGCCTGGATGCCCATCAGGGCCCCGGCGAGCCGCGCGTCGAGCCTGCGGTCCCAGTGGACGTAGCTTCCGAGCCCCGGAGGAACACCGTCGACGACGACTTCGACCACTCCGCCGAGCGTCTCGCCGGCCTTGTGCGCGGCGTCCACCTCCGCGACCATGGCCTGGGATGTGGCTGCATCGAAGCATCGCAGCGGATCGGCATCCAGCGCCTGCACATCCTGAGCGCGTGGCACGGCCGCCCCCTCATGAACGCTCACGGTGCCTACAGCGGTGGTGTGGGAGACGGTGGTGATGCCGAGTGCGGCCAGGAACTGCTGGGCAGCAGTGCCCAGCGCGACCCGCGTGGCGGTCTCTCGGGCTGAGGCCCGCTCCAACACGGGCCGGGCCTCGGTGAAGCCGTACTTCTGCATGCCCGTGTAGTCAGCATGTCCCGGTCGGGGACGAGTCAGCGGGGCGTTGCGCGCCAAACCCTCCAGCTCTGCTGAATCCACCGGGTCGGCGGACATGACCTTCTCCCATTTGGGCCACTCGGTGTTGCCCACCTCAATGGCCAGCGGGCCGCCCAGGGTGACTCCATGACGCACCCCGGCCAGAAGCTGGACCTGGTCCTGTTCGAACTTCATGCGGGCACCACGGCCGTAGCCCAGGCGCCGTCGAGCAAGTCGCTCCTGAACGTCGGAGGTGGTCAGCTCAACCCCGGCGGGGAGTCCTTCAAGGATGCCGACGAGGGATTTGCCGTGAGATTCTCCGGAGGTGAGCCAGCGCAACATGGTGTCCATCCTAACGTTGAGGGCGATGGGAGCAGGGCCGTGGGCTCAGGCCACCGCGGCGCGCATGAGCTGAATCATGCTCTCGCGCTCACGGTGCCCTTGTGCGGCCGCGGGGTTCTCGGTGTAGGCGGTGAAGTGTTCCACCTGTTTGACGGCCTGGTGCAGCAGCATGTCCAATCCGCTGCTCACTCGCCACCCACGCGTCGTCCAGGTCTGCGCGAGCACCGAAGGCCAGGGATCGTAGGCCACGTCCAGCAGCACGGGCGCACCGGCCGCCTCCGAGGCGGCAGGTATCGTCTCCGCCAGGGAGTCCGCCGCACGGGGAGGGAGGGTGGAGACGACGACGTCGAAGGTTTCTCTGGACAGGTCGTCACCCAGGGCGCTCAACGGACGAACCTGTGCGTCAAGGTCCAGGGAACGGGCCAGCTCATAGGCGGCAGCGGCCCGCTGCGGAGTGCGGGCGTAGAGCCTGACCCTGCGCCGGTTCAGCTCAGCGGCAGCGGCCAGGGCGGCTGCCGCTGTACCCCCAGCTCCGAGAATCGCCATACTCGAGTCGGTGCTCCCATCGACAGGAAGCACCGCATGCTCAGCCAATGCCTGCAGGATGCCGTCCACGTCCGTGTTCTCGCCGTAGCGAGTTCCATCCGGGCGATGCACCACCGTGTTGAGCACACCCAGAGTCTGGACCCGCGGGGACGCCTCATGGACGTGCCCCAGCATGGCTGACTTCAACGGCATGGTCACCGACCACCCTCGCCATCCGGGCCGACCCGCTTCCGCGGCAATGAAGTCCGCCAGAGACTCCTCGTCGACCTCGATGCGCGTGTAGTCGATCGACAGCCCCAGGTGCCGGTAAGCGGCGGTGTGCAGCTGGGGCGACTTGGAGTGCCCGATGGGCGAGCCCAGCACCGCCGCACGCTGCGCGGCAGCCGGGCTCATCCTTCGAAGCCCTCCTCGGCAGACTCTACGTCGGCAGGCGAGCAGACCCCGGGGTTGTCGTCACACCACTGCAGGAACTCCCGCTCGTAGACCTGGTGCTGCTCGTAGGTTTCGCTGAACTCGGTCTGACCGGTCTCGAGGTTCACCGTGACCCAGTAGTTGTAGTCGTTCTCCTGCGGGTGAGCCGCTGCCTCCAGCGTCGCACGCAGCGGTGCCCCCACGGGACCCGGCGGCAGGCCAGGCTGCGTACGGCTGTTCCACGGGCTGTCCTCATCCAGCTGGGTAGCTCCGTGAATGTCGTGCTCACCGAGACCGTAATTGTTGGTCGCATCGATGAAGAGATAACCATCCGTCTGAGGGTTGTCAGGCTCGAGTCGGTTCTGGATAGCACCGGCCATCACCGGATACGAGTCGGGGTCGTTGTGATTCGCCTCAGCGGTGATGAGGGAGGCGATGATGACCGTCTCGTACTGCTCCTGCGGGTCGGTGATGCCCTGCTCCTCGAGCCGCTCCAGGGTGATGCTGGTTAGCTCGGTGAGGATCTCCTCGGCCGTCATCTCGTCTTCAATCGGGAAGCTGTGTTCACCCGGAGGCAGGTAGCCCTCCAAGCTCAGCGCCTGCTCAGGAAGGCCGTAGGCCGTGGGATCAGCGGCGGCTGCCTCGAGATCCTGCACACTGTGCGGGGTCTGGGCCGCAATCTCTGCGAAGGCCTCCTCGATCCACATATTGGGCTCAATGTAGACGGTGTAGACGGGCACGCCATCACCGAAGATCGCCTCCACGGCGTCCGCAGCCGGCATCTGCTCATTGAGCATGAACTCATCGGGATGCGGGGTGGCGTCACCTTCAAACTCTGCGACCGCGTCGAAGAACGCGTCGCGGCTGGCCACGATCCCCTGGTCCACCAGTCGTCCGGCGACGTTCTCCAAACCGTCGCCCTCTTCGATGCGGAAGGAGACCAGGTCTCCGGCCACCTGTTCATAGTCCTGAGGCTCTGAATCGCCGAAGATCCCGCTGAGGGACTGGACCACGATGACAAGGCCCACCATCAGCGCCACGAAGCCTCCGAAGGCGATGCCCATGGCGATGTTGCGCCGCCGCCGCTTGGCACGGCGTCGCTCCAGAAGGTTGCGGCTCATCTCAGAGTCCACCGCGGTGACGGTCTGGTACCCGCGCCCGTAGCTGGAGGCGCCCACCAGCACCGGGACGCCGTTCTCGTCATGCTCGATGTACTCGCCGTCTTCAGTGAGCTCCCACTCCTCGGCGTATTCGCCATCGAAGTCCTCATGGTCGTGGAAGTCTTCACCCGCATACGCGTGCTCGTCCTCGGGCACATGCTCTGCCTCGGCGGGGCTGGAAGGCTGCTGCGGAGACAGCACGTGCTCAAACGGCGTAGCAGGACCAGCCTCGGGGACTGGAGACGCGGCGGAGACACCCTCATCGGCGGAACCCTCCGCCGATGAATCCTCCGGCGTTCCGCCGCCCGGCTCCGTACCCCCTGCGGGGGACGCGGGCGCGGACTCGTGACGGGATGAGGCGATCGGAAGCGACTCAGACTCACCCTGCTGCTGACCCCTGCTGCTCTCAGCAGCAGAGACAGTTCTCTGCCCTGGAGCCTGAATGCTGCGGTCGGGCTGTTGCTGGACCGACCTGCTCTGCTGTTGCGCTGCCGCCAAGCGAGCCCAGGTCGGCTCTTCGTTCGTTGCGGAGTCTCGAGACTCCTGCGCCCGGGGCACGCGCGAAGAGGCGACGGGCGGCTGCTCCTCACCCAGCGCAGTGTTCACCGGCTTTGGCTGGGGTGTTTCCGGGGAGATGCGGGGAATGGAACCGGTTTCACGCTGCTGCCGCAGCGCTCGTCGTGAGGGAAACGCGGGGTCGTTCTGGGACTGGGCGCTACGATGTCCGTTCTCAGCGGCGCGGTCCACCTTGGGCTCAGAGGCCTCTTGGTCGAAGATTCCGCCCGGAGTCGCCGTAGATCCTAGTCGTCGCGCTGCCGCCAGCCGCTCCCGCTCTGCTGCTCTGGCGCGCTCCCTGGCCTCGCGGATCTCGCGGCGACGACGCCGAGAGCCCACCTCAGGGGGCTGTTCATCGCTCACGCGTTTCCTCACTGGACATTCGACGACACCTACGGGGTGGAAATAGGCAAACTATCTCAGAACCTCAGTAATTGTAATCTATCCGTGATCAGGCGCTCTTCAGCGTCTCGAGCCATGTGCGGCGTGCCGCCAACGCCTCCTCAGACTCCTTGATCCTGCGCTCATCGCCTGCAGCCCGGGCCTCGGTCAGCTCCTGTTCCAGCTGAGCGATAGTCTCCTCCAACTGAGTGAGCATGGCGCTCTGGCGTTCGTTCTTCGCTGAATCCTGGACCCGGACAGTCGCCCCCTCGGCCTCGCGGAAGGCGTCCTGGATCTCTCCGATGGCGCGCTCCATGCGCTTGACGTCCCCGCGCGGAACTCGGCCGGCGGCGTCCCATTCGTCGAGCAGCTTGAAGTACCGGTCACGGATGGCCTGCGGCTTGGTGAACGGCATCAGCGCGCGCAGTTGCTCAAGAATCTCTTCCTTGCGCTTGAGATTCTCGCCGTATTCGGCGTCGAGCTTGGCATTGGCCTCATCACGAGCCGCGAAGAACGTGTCCTGGGCCGCCCGGAAGCGGGCCCACTGCGCGTCCTCGGTCTTACGCTGTCCTCTGCCCAGGGCCTTCCACTGGTCCATCAAGCGGTGATAGGCCTTCGCGGTGGGACCGTACTCGGTGCTGCGGGAGAGCTTCTCCGCCTCGGCGATGAGCTCTTCCTTGGCGCGCTTGATCTCGCCTGCTTCCTTGTCCCGCTGGACGAAGAACGCGCGGCGGTGCTTCTCGAAGGTTGTGCGGGCTGCCCGGAAACGCTTCCAGAGCGGGTCCTCCTGGGACTTGGACAGGCGCGGCGGGGTCTTCTGCTCCGTCTTCCATGCCTCGAAGAGCTCATTCATCCGGGACTGCGCCGACTTCCAGTGCTGCTGCTCGGGATCGGCTGCAGCGATGCTCTCGGCCTCCGAGACAATCTCTTCGCGCACCGCCAGCTTGGCGGCAGTAGCCTCTTCTGCTTGCTTCTTCTCCTGCTCAGCAATGCCGTCGATGCCCGTACCGATCTCGGCGAGGATTGCCTCGAGACCGGCGACGTCGCCAAGCCAGGTGCCTTCACGCAGTTCCTTGCCCAGAGACTGCGCCGAGGAGCGCAGCGCTGAGGCGGAGTCGGCCTGCGTCGCCACCCGCGCCCGCAGCAGCAGGGCGCGGTTGTACAGCTCGTCGAACTTCCGGGTGAAGTACTGCAGCGCCTCATCCTCGCCTCCGCCGGCGGAGTACTGGCCGATGTAGCGCTCCTCACTCTCGCCTTCAGCCGGGTGGAGGTAGACGTGGCCTTCGGCGTCGACGCGTGCCAGCTTCCGGGCCTCCTCGAGGGAGGTCTGGTGGTACGTGGGCTTCACAGCAGGGCTCATGGTTCCCAGACTACCGCTTTCGGGCACCAGATATGATGAACAGGTTTGGGTCCCTGTCAACCCCTCGGGGCCGCCCGCGCTGTCGTCTCAGGTTTCGCGGGCACAGACACCGTCACACACCATCAGCACACACAAAGGATTTGAGCACCTATGGCACGTTCGTCCTCGCTGTCCGGCTTCCTCGAACTTCTGCCGAGTGAGCGGATCGTAGAGCTGCATGTGCTCGATACGCTCCGGGAGGTCTTCGAACGCCACGGTTTCGCCTCCATTGAGTCCCGTGCGGTGGAGACGGTGGACACGCTGCTGCAGAAGGGTGAGGTGGATAAAGAGGTCTACGCCGTGTCGCGGATCCACGACGACGCCGGCAGCTCCTCGGAGGCCAAGATGGCCCTCCACTTTGACCTCACGGTGCCCTTTGCCCGCTACGTCGTGGAGAACGCAGGACACCTTGCCTTCCCCTTCCGGCGCTATCAGATTCAGAAGGTCTGGCGCGGTGAGCGACCGCAGGAGGGCCGCTACCGCGAGTTCACTCAGGCCGACATTGACATCGTCGGCGATGGCGCCCTGCCCTTCCGCTGCGACGTGGAGATCGCCGTCGTCATGGCCCGCGCCCTTGAGGCTCTGCAGATCGGGGACTTCACCCTGCGCGTGAACAACCGCAAACTTGCCGAGGGCTTCTACCGCGCCATCGGGTTGACCGACGCCGCGGCTGTGCTGCGCGCGGTGGACAAGCTAGAGAAGATCGGTGAGGCCGGCGTCGTCGCTGAGCTCACCGCCAAGGCCGGAGCCACCGAGCAGCAGGCCCAGAAGGCCCTGGCGCTGGCGGGCATCCGCACCGACGACTCCTCTTTCGCTGAGCAGGTGCGCGACCTGGCTGAGGGGGCCGAGGACACGGAGCTCATGGAGCAGGGGCTCGCCGAACTGGCTGAGGTCATCGACGAGCTTCGGGCGCGAGTTCCCGGCCGCGCCGTGGCCGATCTCTCGATTGCCCGCGGGCTGGACTACTACACCGGCACGGTGATCGAGACCGTGCTCAGCGGCCACGAGCAGCTGGGATCCATCTGCTCCGGCGGCCGCTACGAGTCCCTGGCATCCAAGGGCAAGCGCACGTTCCCCGGCGTCGGTCTCTCCATCGGCGTCACGCGACTGGTCTCGCGTCTCATCGGCGCTGAGCTGCTCACCGCCTCCCGGTCGGTGCCCACTGCGGTCTACGTGGCACTGCGCAGCGATGATCAGTGGGGCGCCGCCCAAGACATCGCCGATGCTCTGCGCGCTCGGGGCATCAGCGCCGAGGTGGCTCTCTCCGCGGAGAAGTTCGGCAAGCAGATCAAGTACGCCGACCGGCGCGGCATTCCCTTTGTCTGGTTCACCGACGAGGAGGGACGCCACGAGGTCAAGGACATCCGCTCCGGTGAACAGGCCCCCGCGGATCCGCAGACCTGGACTCCCCCGGCAGAGGACCTGACACCTACAATCACCCGTAACGTCTGAGGAGCCACCGCCCCCGCCCGGGGTGCTGACTCCCCCTGACCCCCACGCATCGAACCACCCACCCCGTCTGAGAGGACACCGTGCTCCGCACACACACGACCGGCGAGATCAACGCCGAGCTCATTGGCCAGACCGTCACCCTCACCGGATGGGTGGCCCGACGCCGGGACCACGGCGGCGTTGCCTTCCTCGATCTGCGTGACGCCGCGGGCGTGGCCCAGGTCGTGGTGCGGGACGAAGAGGACTTCGATCCGCTGCGCAACGAGTTCGTGCTGAAGGTGCGCGGCGTCGTCGAGCGCCGCCCTGAGGGCAACGAGAACCCGAATCTGCCCTCCGGGGAGGTGGAGATCATCGCCGACGAGGTGGAGGTGCTGAACACCGCCGCTCCCCTGCCTTTCCAGATCGATGACCACGTGGAGGTCGGGGAAGAGGCGCGTCTGAAGCACCGCTACCTGGACATGCGCCGCTCGGCTCCCCAGCGCGCCCTGCGTCTGCGCTCGGAGGCCAACCGCGTAGCCCGCGAGCTGCTCCACGAGCAGGGCTTCACCGAGGTGGAGACCCCGACCCTCACCCGCTCCACCCCCGAGGGCGCACGAGATTTCCTGGTGCCCGCACGCCTGGCACCGGGCTCCTGGTACGCGCTGCCGCAGTCTCCTCAGCTGTTCAAACAGCTGCTGCAGGTCGGCGGCATCGAGAAGTACTACCAGATTGCCCGCTGCTACCGGGATGAGGACTTCCGCGCCGATCGCCAGCCCGAGTTCACGCAGCTGGACATCGAAGCCAGCTTCGTGGAGCAGGACGATGTGATTGCGCTGGCCGAGCAGATTGTGGCCCGCCTCTGGAAGCTCATCGACGTTGAGATCGACACCCCGATCCCCCACATCACTTACCGCGAGGCCATGGCCAAGTATGGCTCGGATAAGCCCGATCTGCGCTTTGGCCTCGAGCTCACAGAGCTCACCGAGTATTTCCAGAACACGCCCTTCCGGGTCTTCAAGGCGCCGTATGTGGGCGCCGTCGTCATGCCCGGAGGCGCGTCCCAGGCCCGCCGCACGCTGGATGCCTGGCAGGAATGGGCCAAGCAGCGCGGCGCCAAGGGTCTGGCCTATGTGCTGGTGCAGGAGGACGGCGAGCTGGGCGGCCCCGTGGCCAAGAACCTCTCCGAGGAGGAGAAGGCAGGACTGGCCGAGAAGGTCGGGGCACAGCCTGGCGACTGCATCTTCTTCGCGGCCGGCGAACCCGGCCCCTCTCGCAGCCTGCTCGGCGCGGCCCGCAATGAGATCGCCCAGCGCGTGGGGCTGATCGAGCCCGGATCCTGGTCGTTCGTCTGGGTCGTTGACGCTCCGATGTTTGAGCCTGCCGCTGACGCCCAGGCCGCCGGCGACGTCGCCGTAGGCTCCGGCGCCTGGACAGCAGTTCACCACGCCTTCACCGCGCCCAAGCCGGAGTTCGCCGAGACGTTCGACTCCGATCCCGGCGAGGCCCTGGCCTATGCCTACGACCTGGTCTGCAACGGCAATGAGATCGGCGGCGGCTCGATCCGTATCCATCGCCAGGACATGCAGGAGCGGGTCTTCAAGGTCATGGGCATCAGCGAGGAGGAGGCGCGCGAGAAGTTCGGCTTCCTGCTGGACGCCTTCAAGTTCGGCGCGCCCCCGCACGGCGGCATCGCTTTCGGCTGGGACCGCGTGGTGGCCCTGCTGGCCGGCGAGGACTCCATCCGCGAAGTCATCGCCTTCCCCAAGTCCGGCGGCGGATTCGATCCGCTCACGGCCGCTCCCGCCCCCATCACCCCGCAGCAGCGCAAGGAAGCCGGTGTAGACGCCCAGCCCAGTCGAGAGGAAAACTCGAACTAGCTTCAGGCGTTCTTCCCGGGACGACGGCGGCTCCCCACCTCCCAACGGATGCGAGGGGCCGCCGTCGTCGTCCTCTGCGCTGTCACAGCACAGGGCTTAGGCTGGAGTCAGCCATCCGTCTCACCAAAGGGGACCTATGAGCGACTAGCTGATGTCTGCGTTCTTCGCCGTTCTCGTCGGCACCGTGCTGGCCGTCCTGCTCTTCGTGCCGTTCGTCTACATCAACTACAGGCGCCACGGGCGGCTCAGCGGAGCCCGCACGCTCCTCTGGATCGCGTTCCTGGTCTACGCGATGGCCCTGTGGACCTATACGCTGCTGCCTCTTCCCGAGCCGGCCGATATCCAGTGCACCTCAGCGCAGCTGCGTCCCTTCCCGTTCATTCATGACATCCAGTCGTATCCCTACTCAGGACCCGCCGGGCTGGTGCATAATCCGGTGTTCATGCAGGTGGCACTGAATGTGCTGCTGTTCATGCCCCTGGGATTCTTCCTGCGGATCCTGTGGGGACGCGGCGTCACTGTGGCGGCCCTGACTGGCGCCAGCCTCTCGGCCCTCATCGAGGTCACCCAGGTCACCGGGGTCTGGGGCATCTATCCCTGTGCCTACCGCGTCTTTGACGTGGACGATCTGCTGGCCAACACCACCGGTGCCCTCGTGGGTGGCCTGCTGGCCGCCGCGCTCTTCGCGCTGCGCCGACGGTTCTTCCCAGTGCAGGTGCAGACGACCACGGACAGAATCACCCTGGGCCGACGCCTGGTGGGGATGGTCTGTGACGCAGTGGCGATGATCCTTCTGAGCGTCGGTGCCGCCGTCTTCGCCAATGCGTGGCAGCTCTATGTCATGGACCGCGGCGCCGGCGCCCTGCATCAGGAGATGACCCAGCAGATCGCCCAGTGGACTCCGTTCATCCTCGTCGGGATCCTCACCCTGGTGACCGGACGCACGGTCGGCGACCATGCGGTGCGGCTGACCTTCACTGCGATGCCCTCCGGCAGCGTCTCGGTGTCCCGGGCAGCACTTCGGTACTTGGCCGGAATCGGCGGTTTCCAGCTTCTGGGCCTGCTCTCCCCCGCCGACCTGCTCTTCTCCGCAGTAAGCCTGGTCCTCGTCCTGATCACCAGGGACCGCAGAGGCCTGCCCGGAGTGCTCTCCGGCACCCAGCCCGCCGCCGAGGATAGGCCTGTAACCGTTGAGGCATCGCGTTCAGCGTGAGACTCCCGTCGCCCCTGAGGGTACGGTGCGCCACCGGCTCGTGGCGGTCATAGGATGTACTACATATGAGTGAGCACACCGCCGCCGAGCATGCCCCGGAGTCCCCCACCCCCGCGGAGCAGGCGCTCGTGCGCAGTCTGCAGCTGTTGTGGGAGGGCCTGCCAGAGAACAGCAGGGGCCCCCGGGCAAGTCTGACACTGCCACAGATCATCACCGCTGCCATCGAGATCGCCGACGCCGAGGGGCTCAGTGCGCTGTCGATGCGGCGTCTTGCCAAGGAGCTGGGGGTGGGGACCATGTCCCTGTACCGATACGTGCCGGGCAAGTCTGAGCTCCTGAACCTCATGCTCGACCACATGATCGCCCTGGAAACTGACTTGCCCCAGGGCTCCTGGCGTGAGCTGGTAGAAGCCTCGGCGCACAGCAGCCGTCGTCTCTACCTCGACCATCCCTGGCTCCTGCAGGTCAACTGGTCCCGCGCCGCGATGGGTCCCAACAGCATCGCCAATATGGATGTCATGGTCTCGGCGCTGTTGGAGCTGCCCATCAGCGATCAGGAGCGCATCATGCTCGTCTCTCTCATTGACGGCTACGTGACCGGCTCGGTGCGTCAGGAGATCCAATACGAATCCTCCGCCTCAGACTATGGCGTCAGCGATGACCAGTTCTGGACCCTGCAGCTGCCGTGGCTGAAGAGAGCCATGGCCTCCGGCCGGTACCCCGCGATGGCGCAGCTGGGCGACGACGCCTACACCGGGGGCTGGGACGAACAGTTCGCCTACGGACTGAGGATGCTCCTCGACGGCATCGAGCAGGACATTTCGCGCCGCTGAGAGCCACTTCGCCCGCTGCTGAACCAGCACACCCGTCAGGGGCCTCGACTACGCTTGATGCCATGACTGCCGACCTCTTCTCCGCGGACCCCGAGAGCGACGACGACGCTGACTCGGCCGCCGAGCGACCCGGCGGACGCCAGCGGCACACTCCGCTGGCGGTGCGCATGCGTCCTCGGAGCTTGGACGAAGTCGTCGGCCAGCAGCATCTCGTCAAACCGGGCTCGCCCCTGCGGGTCCTCGCGGAAGGGACCTCGGGGCGCGCTGGCGCATCCTCGGTCATCCTCTATGGTCCACCGGGGACGGGCAAGACCACCCTCGCGCACGTGATTGCTCGCGGAGGAACCCGAAAATTCGTCGAGCTCTCCGCCATTCGCGCTGGAGTTAAGGACGTGCGCCAGGTCATGGATCAGGCGCTCACGGACCGAGACCTTCGCGGAATCACCACCGTGCTCTTCCTCGACGAGATCCACAGGTTCAACAAGGCTCAGCAGGACGCCCTCCTGCCCGGAGTGGAGAACGGCTGGGTCATCCTGGTTGCCGCGACCACGGAGAATCCCTCCTTCTCGGTCGTGGCACCGCTCCTCTCGCGATCGCTCCTCCTGACGCTGCAGCCCCTTACCCAGGAGGACCTGGGCGGACTCATCGACCGGGCCCTTGCGGACAGTCGGGGGCTGGGTGGGGAGTTCGCTCTCGAGGACGAGGCACGCAAGCACATCCTCCGGGTCTCCGGGGGTGATGCCCGCCGGGTGCTGACCACACTGGAAGCAGCCGCTGCGGTCGCCTCAGGAAAAGCCCCTGCGAGCGGCGAGCCGGAGAACCAGGATGCGGAACCGGTGAAGATCACGCCGGAAGACGCCGAACAGGCTGCTGACTTTGCCGTGCAGCGCTACGACAAGGACGGCGATCAGCACTACGACATCGTGTCCGCCTTCATCAAGTCCCTGCGCGGCTCCGACGTCGACGCAGCCCTCCACTATCTGGCCAGGATGATTGTTGCCGGCGAGGATCCGCGCTTCATTGCGCGACGCCTGGTCATTGCCGCCGGTGAGGAGGTTGCCATGGCAGATCCCACGGCTCTCCAGACCGCTGTGGCAGCCGCCCAGGCCGTGCAGCTCATCGGCATGCCCGAAGCGCGCATCCTCCTGGCACAGGCCACTGTACATATCGCCACAGCCCCGAAGTCCAACGCCTCCTACAAAGCGCTCGACGCGGCTATCGCCGATGTGCGGGCGGGCAAGGGCGCACCGGTGCCAGCGCACCTGCGCGACGCGCACTATTCAGGCGCCCACCGTCTCGGCCACGGCAAAGGTTACATCTACGCCCATGATCAGCCCCATCACGTCGCCGCCCAGCAGTATGCTCCCGATGACCTTCTGGGGACTGACTACTACCGACCCACAGGCAACGGGGCCGAGCGGGCTGTCGCAGACCGCCTGGAGAGGCTCCGTCAGATCATTCGCGGCACGTAGTCGCCCAGCGCACCTTCTCAGGTGCTCCCGGTACATGAAACGCACCCGCCACCGCCTGGGCCCACCAGACAGCGAAAAGTCTGAGGCCCCGATCCCGTACAGGAGATCGGGGCCTCAGACTTATCGCACCGCTATGGGCTAAACCCGCTAGGGTCAGTGGCCGCTGGAGGAGTGTCCGTGGGGCTTGCCCGCGGTCACTGCTTCCTGCGACTGCGCTGCTTCCAGACCGGTCGCGTCGTCATGGTGATCGTGCTCGAGCGCCTCCAGGTACTCCTCGCGGGAGACAGGAGCAACACGATCCTCGTAGAACGCACGGTTCAGACGGGCACGGAACTTCTCGACCATCGTGACCTTGCCCTTACGATTCGGCCGGGCCGGGGTCGGCTCCGTAGAATCGAAGGCCACCAGGGTCCACAGCTCGTGGTCGCTCGGACGCTTGTGCTTCTCGTGGAAGGCACCGTCAGCGTTGACCTCGATAATGCCGGCCTCGTGACCATGCAGAGCGGTCTCCCGGTCCTTGCGCTGCAGAGCCAGGCAGATTCGTTTGGTGAGGATGTAGCCGATCACCGGGCCGAGGAAGAACAGCACACGAGACCAGTAGGTGATGTCGTTCAGCGACAGCCCGAAGTGGGTGGCGATGAGGTCGTTGGCGCCCATGCCCCACATGATGAGCCAGTTGATCATCACGGCCACGCCGAATGCCGTGCGGGTGGGGGCGTTGCGCGGGCGGTCCAGAAGGTGGTGCTCCTTCTTGTCACCGGTGATCCAAGCCTCGATCCAGGGCCACACGAAGAGGCCGAGGAAGATGATGCCCACCGGCATCAGCGGTATCAGCACCGGCGTCGCCACCGAGTTCCCACCCCACGGCGTCGGGATCACGAACTCGAGGGGGATGTTCCCAATGAAGCCCGGCATCAGACGCAGCACACCTTCGAAGGGTCCGATGTACCAGTCCGGCTGGGCACCAGCCTGCACCGGGGAAGGGTCGTAGGGTCCGTAGTTCCACAGAGCGTTGATCTGGAAGGTGCCTGCGATCAGCGACAAGATTCCCAGAACGATGAAGAAGAAACCACCAGCCTTGGCCGCGTACACAGGACCCACCGGGTAGCCGACCACATTGCGTTCGGTGCGTCCCGGGCCGGGGTACTGGGTGTGCTTGTGCATGACCACCAGGAACAGGTGGACGGCGATCAGAATGAGGATAATGGCGGGAATGATGAAGATGTGCAGGGTGTAGAGGCGCGGAATCACCTCGTTGCCCGGGAACTCGCCGCCGAACAGGAAGAACGACAGGTAAGTGCCCACAAGCGGCAGAGCCTTCAGGATGCCGTCGATGATGCGCAGACCGTTACCGGAGAGAACCTCATCGGGCAGGGAGTAGCCGGTGAAGCCAGCACCGAGACCGGCGAGCAGCAGGGCACAGCCCACCACCCAGTTGATCTCACGGGGCTTGCGGAAAGCACCGGTGAAGAAGACGCGCAGCATATGCACGCTCATCGCGAGGATGAACATCAGCGCGCCCCAGTGGTGGAGCTGGCGCATGAACAGACCGCCGCGCACGTCGAAGCTCAGCTCCAGGGCCGTGGCATAGGCCATCGACATCTCCAGGCCCTGCAGCGGTGCGTAGGAACCGGAGTAACGAGTAGTCGCCATCGAGGGATCGAACCAGAACGTCAGGAACGCACCGGAGAGAACAACGATGATGAAGCTGTAGAGCGCCACCTCACCGAACATGAAGGTCCAGTGGTCCGGGAACACCTTGCGTCCGAATTCACGAACGATGCTGGTGCCGCCCACACGCAGGTCGACATAGTTGGCGATTCGGCCCGAGCGGGTCTTCGGCTCATAGGAGTCGATTTCGAGGTACTGATCCTCGGTGTACTTCTCTTTGGAGGCACTCATGCTGGGTAATCACCCTCCGGGTCGGTGTGGCCCCGCTCCCAGTAGGTCGGGCCGACAGGTTCAGTGAAGTCGCTGGTCGCGATGAGGAAGCCTTCCTCGTCCACAGAGATGGGCAGCTGAGGCAGCGGGCGACCCGCGGGTCCGAAGACCACCTTAAAGTTCTCAGCAGCGTCGAACGTGGACTGGTGGCAGGGGCAGAGCAGGTGGTGCGTGTGGCGCTCGTACAGAGCCACGGGGCAGCCGACGTGGGTGCAGACCTTGGAGCAGGCGATGATGCCGTCGACGGTCCAGTCCTCGCGACCGGGAATGGTGTTGCGGAACTCATTCGGGTTCATGCGCATCAGCAGAACCACAGACTTGGCCTTTTCAGCGAGTCGCTCGCCGTGGTACGTGATCTCCCGCAGGTTCTCGGGAATGACGTGCATGGCTGAACCGATGGTGAGGTCAGCCGCACGGATCGGCGTACCGGTGGGATCCCGGACCAGGCGCACGCCAGGGGCCCAGAGAGTGTGCCGCATGCGCTCCACGCCGAAGTCCTCGGAGCGGTCAAGGTCGCGGAAGAAGGCGACCGCCGGCAGCGGTGCCAGCAGAGCGGCACCGATCAGAGTGTTGCGCAGCAGCGGACGGCGAGCGATCTGAGACTCGTCGAGAACCTCGGTGACGATCTTCTGCGCCTCTTCGCGGTGGACCTCCTGCCGCAGGGGCTTACGGTCCTCCACGATTTCGTGATCGGGCATCAGCGTCTTGGCCCAGTGCACAATGCCCAGGCCGATGCCCAGCATGGCCAGGGCGGTGCCCACGCCGAGCAGCGTGTTCTGCAGGCGCAGCAGGTGAAGATCGCCGTCGGTCTGACCGATCGCGAAGTAGCCGACAAATGTCACCACGGTGCCGATGATGGAGAGGATGAACAGGACAGAGACCTGTCGCTCGGCGCGCTTGGCGGCCTTCTCGTCAACATCAGCCAACCGCGGGCGGTGCGGCGGCAGACCAGGGTTGTCGATGGCGTACTTGCCCGACTCCCCCTCGCCGGCTGTGATGACGGCACCCGACTTCGGGTCACCGTTACCGTGCTCGCCCATATGGTTAACGTCCTTTGCTGTCATTCAGTGCGTATTGGGTGCTTGTGATGCGTGGGTCAGGAGGAGCGCGAGGTCAGCCAGACCATAGAGGCGATCAGCAGGGCCAGGCCCAGGGTCCAGATGAGCAGTCCCTCGGAGACCGGGCCGAGGAAGCCCAGCGAGAAACCGCCAGGGGTTCCTTGGGATTCGTAGGTCTTCAGGAAGGTGATGATGTCCCTCTTGTCCTCTGGCGGAATATTGGCGTCGTTGAAGACCGGCATGTTCTGCGGGCCGGTGGTCATAGCCGAGTAGATGTGCCGCGCCTCGACCCCGTGCAGGCTGGGTGCGTACTTACCTTCAGTCAGCGCACCGCCAGCTCCTGCTGCGTTGTGGCACATGGCGCAGTTGATCCGGAAGAGCTCACCGCCGCGTGCCGGATCGCCCTGATCGATGTCGAGGTATTCGTCATCGGGAATTGCGGGGCCCGCGCCCAGAGAGGCAACGTAGGCAGCCAGCTGGGCGGTCTGCTCATCGTTGAACTGCGGCGGCTTCTGCTGAGCCTGCGGGCCGTGCATCTGCATGGGCATGCGGCCGGTGCCGACCTGGAAGTCGACGGAGGCTGCGCCCACACCCACCAGGGACGGGCCGGCGTCGGTGCCCTCTGCGTTCATGCCGTGGCAAGTGGCGCAGTTAGCGACGAAGAGCCGTTCACCCTGGGCCACATCCTCAGCCTGGTACCCCTCGGGGACTGCGTTGGAGGCCTGAGCCTGGTTAACCGTGGTCGCCGCGGCGTACAGCCCGCCGGTGGCCAGCAGCCCCAGGAGGAGCAGCGCCACGAACGCGAACGGGTGGCGGCGCTTCTGTGAGAGTGCCTTCACGTGCCGGTTCCTTTTCTCTTACGGTGCGTTGTTGAAGTCTTGGGTGCGCGTCTGGTCGCTCAGACGAAGAGCGGCAGCAGGTAGACGACGGCGAACAGTGCGATCCACACGACGTCCACGAAGTGCCAGTAGTACGAGACGACGACGGCGGCACTTGCTTCCTTGTGCGTGAACTTCACGCTGAAGTAGGCACGTGCAATGACGTACAGGAAGGCGACCAGACCGCCGATGACGTGGAGGCCGTGGAACCCGGTCGTGATGTAGAACGCGGAGCCGAAGGCGTTGGTCTGGATCGCCACGCCATGGGAGACCAGCACAGCAAACTCGTAGGTCTGGCCGGCAATGAAGATCGCGCCCATGATGAAGGACACGATGTACCACTCGACCATGCCCCAGTGCTTCACCTGCCAGAATCCGCCGGTCCGGCGAGGCTGGTGGCGCTCAGCGGCGAACACGCCGAACTGCGCAGTCACGGAGCTGGCCACCAGAATCACGGTGATGATGCCGGCGAGGACGACGTCGAGTCGTCCGCTGTACTCGGCCCACATCTCCTGCTGAGTGGAGCGCAGCGTGAAGAACATGGCGAACAGGCCGGCGAAGAACATCAGCTCGCTGGTCAGCCAGACCATGGTGCCCACGGACACCATGTTCGGACGATTCGGCAGCGTGCGCGCCGGAGCGTTGGGGGCATGGGTTGCAGTCGTCACAGAGACATTATGTCCTGAAAACACTCAGCTTTGCCATCGGCTCCGGGGGCGTGGCGCACGCTGTGATTCCTTGTCACACCGCGGATCCCGCGTCATTTCTGGGATCGGGGCTTCTACAGCGTGTCGAAAACTTCTCAAATATTTCGACAAGACGTAGAAGAACCGACCCCAACCGCTCCCCCGAGGCCACTATTGTGGTCTCCATGAGCCCCTCCAGCACCGCTTCAGAGATGACATGGTCCGAGCTGCTTGAGACCCTCCTGTCCAAGAGGGACCTGACCGTGGAGACCGCTTCCTGGGCGATGGACCGCCTCATGAGCGGCGAGCTCTCGGACACGGAGATCGCGGGGTTCCTCATCGCTCTTCGCGCCAAAGGCGAGACCGGACAGGAACTGCTGGGCCTCAGCCGCACCATGATGCAGCGTGCTGTACCGATTGAGATCGAGGGTCAGACGCTCGACATCGTCGGAACGGGCGGCGACCGGCTCGGAACTGTCAACATCTCCACCATGAGCTCTCTGGTGGCGGTGGGCGCCGGTGCGACGGTGGTCAAGCACGGAAACCGGGGTGCTTCGACGACGGCAGGGGCTGCCGACGTCATCGAAGCCCTCGGAGTTGACCTTGCGCTGGCGCCCGAGAAGGTCGCGGCCTCTGCCCGGGAGGTCGGCATTACGTTTCTCTTCGCCCAGCAGTTCCATCCGTCCATGCGGTTTGTGGGCCCTGTGCGCAAGCAGCTGGGCGTACGTACAGTCTTCAACTTCCTGGGCCCCCTGTCGAACCCCGCCGGGGTCACCGCGCAGGCCCTCGGCTGTGCCTCAGCAGATCTGGCTCCGCGCATGGCCGAAGCACTGGCCGCCCGAGGAACGCGCGGATTGGTCTTCCGGGGCAGGGACGGCCGAGACAAGGTCACCACTTCGGAGGCGACCGATCTGTGGGAGATCCGCGATGGCGCCGTCGCGCATTCCGTGCTGACCCCGGAGGACGTCGGGCTACGCCGCTGTGCAGTGGACGAGCTGCGCGGCTCCACCGCGCAGCACAACGCGCGGATCGTCACGGATGTCCTCGACGGACGTCCGGGCCCCGTCCGCGATGCTGTCCTGCTCAACGCGGCAGCCGGTCTGACGGCCTTGGACGAGCGCTCCGAGGGTGATCTCGTGACTCGCCTGAGCACCAATATGGTGAGAGCGGCCGAGTCAATTGATTCCGGCCGTGCCTCTGCCGCCCTGCGTCGCTGGGTGGAGTTCAGTCAGCACTGAACGGGTCAGGATCGGTGCCCGGCAGCCAGGAGTTGCCCGGAACCGTCCACCCCTCCTGCTTCAGCGCCTTCTTCCAGCGTTTGGCCCATTTTGCGTTGAGGCGGTTCACGTACAGGTAGCCGTCGAGGTGGTCGTATTCGTGCTGCATGATGCGGGCAAACCACCCCGTGGCCTCAAACGCGATCCGTTCCCCGGCCGGGTTCAGGCCCTGGATCTCCACGTGGTCGCTGCGCTTCAAGGGAAAGCCGTATCCGGGGGCCGAGAGGCAGCCTTCCACCTCTTCCTCTGGGTCCGGGTTCTCCTGAGAGACGCGTCCGATGAGGCGAAGGACGGGATTGATGATGACTCCCCGCTGCGGCGCATCACCAGTCTCTCCTGAGTACTTCCAGTTGAAGATGCGCAGCCCGACGCCGACCTGGGGCGCGGCAAGTCCGACGCCGTTGGACGCGTCCAGCGTCTCGTCCATATCGCGGATGAGCTGGAGAATCTCGTCGTCAATCTGCCCGACCTCTTGGGCGCGCGTATGCAGAACCGGTTCTCCGTGAATAACGATGGGCCTGATGCTCATGTGGTAGATCCTAAAGTCTGTGAAGCACGCAGTAGGCCCGCGGTCCCGTGAGGGGACCGCGGGCCTACTGCCAGAAGAGTCGATCAGTGTGCGTAGCGCTTGCGGTTGAACTCCATCACCCAGCCGGTGACGAAGAACAGGCCGGGGATGAGTCCGATGAAGAAGACCCACCAGTCGATGGCCAGACCGAAGAACAGGAACGCAGCGGAGAAGCCGAGTCCCAGGGGCCACCAGCTCCAGGGAGCGAATTCGCCGTAGTTGCCGTGCATATCGGAGATCTCACCTTGAGGGTTGTCTCCATCCAGCACCTCATGGTGCTTGGCGGTGGAGCGAAGGTACCACCACAGCATGAGGCCGAGACCGCCGGTGAGCAGCAGGCAAATGAAGCCGACCCACTCGAGACCGATCTGGTCGTCTCCGGCGGTCAGGAACGCGTAGACCGCTGCCACGAGCAGGCAGAAGACGCCGAGTCCGCCGAAGATCGCAATATTGGTCTTCATCAGATACCACCCTTGTCCTTCTGATCGGCCGGGCCGAAGATCTTACCGGCGGGGCTGTGCTCGCTGTGCCGCTCGGAGAGCTCGGGGTGGTGCAGATCCAGAGCAGGACGCTCCGAGCGGATGCGGGGCAGGGAGTAGAAGTTGTGGCGCGGCGGCGGGCAGCTGGTGGCCCACTCAAGCGATCCACCGAAGCCCCACGGGTCGTCCACGAGCACCTTCTTGCCCTTGCGGTGGGTGATCCACACGTTCCAGAAGAACGGAATCAGGGAGGCGCCCAGCAGCATGGAGAAGATGGTGGAGAACTGGTTCATCCCGGTGAAGCCGTCCTCGACCAGGTAGTCCGCGTAGCGGCGAGGCATACCCATGACGCCCAGCCAGTGCTGAATCATGAACGTGCCGTGGAAGCCGATGAAGAGCATCCAGAAGCTGATCTTGCCCAGACGCTCGTTGAGCATCTTGCCGGTCCACTTGGGCCACCAAAAGTAGAAGCCTGCGAACATCGCGAAGACCACGGTGCCGAAGACCACGTAGTGGAAGTGAGCGACCACGAAGTAGGTGTCGGACAGGTGGAAGTCCAGCGGCGGCGAGGCGAGGATGATGCCGGTGAGACCACCGAAGAGGAAGGTCACCAGGAAGCCGAGGCTCCACAGCATCGGTGTTTCGAAGGTGAGGGAGCCTCGCCACATGGTGCCGATCCAGTTGAAGAACTTTACGCCGGTCGGTACTGCGATCAGCATGGTCATCAGGGCGAAGAAGGGCAGCATCACGGCGCCGGTGACGTACATGTGGTGTGCCCACACCGTCACGGACAGAGCGGCAATAGCGATGGTGGCGTAGACCAGACCCTTGTAGCCGAAGATCGGCTTGCGGCTGAAGACCGGCAGGATCTCCGAGACGATGCCGAAGAACGGCAGAGCGATGATGTAGACCTCGGGGTGGCCGAAGAACCAGAAGAGGTGCTGCCACAGAACGGCGCCGCCGGCTTCGGGGTCGAAGATGTGTCCGCCGAAGCGGCGGTCAAGGCCAAGGCCGAACAGCGCTGCAGCCAGCGGCGGGAACGCCATCAGCACCAGGATCGAGGTGATGAGGGTGTTCCAGGTGAAGATCGGCATACGCCACATGGTCATGCCGGGGGCACGCATGCAGATGATGGTGGTGATGAAGTTGACGCCACCCATGATGGTGCCGAAGCCGGTCAGCGCGAGGCCGAAGACCCAGAGATCACCGCCGACGCCGGGTGAGTATGTGGTGTCCGAGAGCGGCGCGTAGGCAAACCAGCCGAAGGATGCTGCACCCTGAGGCGTGAGGAAGCCGGCCACGGCCACGAGCGAGCCGAACAGGAACAGCCAGAAGGCCAGCGCGTTCAGACGCGGGAAGGCGACGTCCGGTGCGCCGATCTGCAGGGGCATCATGACGTTGGCGAAGCCCGCGAAGAGCGGGGTGGCGAACATCAGCAGCATCACCGTGCCGTGCATGGTGAACAGCTGGTTGTACTGCTCCTTGGTCTGCAGGAACTGCATACCGGGTTCGAAGAGCTCGGCGCGGATGATGAGAGCCATCACGCCGCCGAGGCAGAAGAAGAGGAAAGAGGAGATCAGGTACATGTACCCGATGACCTTGTGATCGGTCGTGGTCAGCCAGTTGACCACGACCTTCCCCTTCGAGACGGGGACGGAGCGCGAGGCGACCGCGCGGTCGTCAGTGGTGTATTCAAGGGTGGTAGACATGCTCAGTCGTCCCCTCCGCTCAGAGTGCTCAGAGTCTCGCTGTCATGCAGGCTGGGGTTGCGGTTGTACTCGTCTCCCAGATGGCCCTCTTCGAGAGTCTCCAGGTAGGCGATGAAGTCCTCTTCAGAGACGATCTCCACGTTGAAGAGCATCTCGGAGTGGTACTCGCCGCACAGCTCTGCACACTTGCCGTGGTACAGGTTGTCCTCGGGATCCTCGCCGAGCTCCTCCTGTGTGGAGAGGTAGATGTGCGAGGTGCGTCCCGGGATCATGTCGCGCTTCTGAAGGAAGGCCGGCACCCAGAAGGAGTGGATGACGTCGCGGGACTTCAGGTCGAACTGGATGTCGGAGTCGACGGGCAGGACCATGGTGGGGAGGGTCTCGACGACGCCGTCCTCACCAGTCAGGTGTGCCTGCACTCCGGTGTCGTGCACCTCGTACTCGGTGCCGTCGGGGCCGGTGTAGGTGTAGTTCCAGTCCCAGGCCCACTGCTTGCCGTAGACCTCGAGGGTCACGTCGGGGTTCTCGAAGGGCTCGTCCACGTCTCGCTGCACCTGGTCGGTGTAGTAGAAGAACACTGCCACCATCACCAGCGGGAGGACGGTGTACATGATCTCCAGCGGGATGTTGTAGGCCAGCTGCCGGGGGTAGCCCGTCTCACCCTTGCGGCGGCGGTAGGCAATCATGCACCAGAGCATGAGTCCCCAGGTGAGAACGCCCACGGCCAGTGCCGCGATCCAGGAGTTCACCCACAGATCAGTCAGTGCGGCGGTGTTCGATGTGGTGTCCCGGTCTCCGGGGAGCCAGCCGCGCCGGGCGGGATGATCCTCTGCACAGGCGGTGAGCACCAGCAGAGCCACGCCGGCCAGTGCGATCCCCTTGACCGCGCGGCCTCGGCTGCCGGTTCGTTTCTGCGAACTCACAGACGGCCCTTCCTCTTCATTTGGTGTGCGAGCAGCTCGCAATACTTGGGTCCATGGCTCTGTTCCCCACTGCTGTGCGGGGCAGAGACCAGCGACATCTGACGCTTGGCTACAAGACTACTACGCGATGTAGAGAAACGGGGGC
Organism: Nesterenkonia flava; assembly: GCF_031432335.1. NCBI lineage: Bacteria > Bacillati > Actinomycetota > Actinomycetes > Micrococcales > Micrococcaceae > Nesterenkonia > Nesterenkonia flava. Next base: position 139,239 of record NZ_JAVKGT010000001.1, read on the forward strand.
ACGAACACTCACCGACCTGGGAAGACACGCAAAGACCCGCGTACTTTCGGGCACGCGGGTCTTTGCAAGGCGTTCTACATTACGTAGAAATTACGCCGCCGAGGGCGCTTGGGGATCAGTGGAATGAGTCGCCGCAGGCGCAGGAGCCCCCTGCATTGGGGTTGTCGATGGTGAACCCCTGCTTGGAGATCGAGTCTTCGAAGTCAATCTTGGCGCCGTCCAGATAGGGAACGCTCATCTTGTCAACGACGACCTGGACGCCCTCGAACTCGCGCAGCGCGTCACCGTCGAGCAGACGCTCGTCGAAGTAGAGCTGATAGATCAGACCACTGCAGCCGCCGGGCTGGACGGCCACACGCAGACGAAGGTCCTCGCGACCCTCCTGCTGCAGCAGGGAGGCGACCTTCTCCGCCGCGGTCTCGGACAGTTCCACCTGGTGAGCTTTGAAGCCCTCCACCTCGTTGCCGCGGATCTCGACGGCCTCGGGGGTCTCCTGAGTCGGCGTGCTCATAGTTGTTCAGCCTTTCAGCTTGAGTGCGTTCACTAGGTTTGAGGGTATCAACCACCTGAACCGGCTCCGCATTCCCGCGCGGGCGGGACCGCTACACTGGACCGGTGCTTGGACGTAAGAAGAAGACTCAGAACGAGGTCCTTGAGGCCGAGGCTGCGCAGACGCAGTCTCTGACCCATGAGGCTCAGCCGAAGCTGCCGCAGAAGAAGGGTGTTCCGACTCCCACCCGGCGTGAGCGCGAGGCGGCACGTCGCCGGCCGCTGGTGCACAACGACCGCAAGGCGGCCCGCGCGGCCCAGCGAAAGGCCATTGCCGAGCAGCGGGCCAAGATGCGTCACGCCATGGAGACCGGTGATGACCGGCATCTGCCGGCGCGCGATCGCGGCCCGCAGCGGCGTTTCGTCCGAGACTGGGTGGATGCCCGCTCGGGCATCGGCGAGTGGCTCCTGATCGGCCTGGTCATCTTCCTCTTCGGATCACTGCTGATGACCCCCGAGACTCGTGCGCTCTTTGCGTTCAGCATGTGGGGCCTAATGGCTCTGGTCATCGTCGAGTGCTGGTGGGTTGCCCGCAAGGTCCGCCTCGAGGTCGACAAGAAATTCGGTGCCGAGAACCGGGAGAAGGGGCTGCGCTTCTACGCCGTCATGCGCTCCATGCAGATGCGTCGTCTCCGCCTGCCCAAGCCACTGGTTCGCCGCGGAGAGTTCCCGAGCTAGTCCCGCGGGCGGGGACACCCCGCCACGCTCTCGGCGAGCTCACGCTCGCCATCACACCTCAAGCGCTAGTCCCGCGGGCGGGGAAACCCCGCCACGCTCTCGGCGAGCTCACGCTCGCCATCACACCTCAAGCGCTAGTC
>NZ_JAVKGT010000001.1:140705-202812 GCF_031432335.1 Nesterenkonia flava
CCGCGGGCGGGGAAATCCTCTGCGGGATTACCGTCGTCTTGCCAGTCCCCTGTTGATGCGGCGGACCCAGAACGCGCCTTCGTAGATGAAGGACGTGTAGCCCTGGACCAGATCCGCTCCGTGGGCCAGCCGCTGAGCAACATCCTCGGGTCCCTGGACGCCCCCCACCGAGATGATGACGACGTCGTCCTTCAGCACCTTCCTCAGCCGCTTGAGCACCTCCAGCGAACGCGGGGCCAGGACCGGCCCGCTCAGGCCTCCAGCTCCAAGGGCGGAGACCTTCTCAGGTGCGGTGCGCAGGCCGTCTCGGGAGACGGTGGTATTGGTGGCGATGATGCCGTCCAGGGCCAGCTCCTGCACTAGCTGCGCCACCGCGTCGATGTCGGCGTCGGCCAGGTCCGGGGCAATCTTGACCAGCAGGGGCACGTGCCGCCCTGCGGCAGCGTCCGCCTCCTCCCCCACCGCTCGAAGCAGAGGGCGCAGCGCCTCAATGTCCTGCAGTTGGCGCAGCCCCGGGGTATTGGGCGAGGACACGTTGACCACCAGATAGTCGGCCACCGGAGCCAGCGTGCGTGTGGAGATGAGGTAATCCTCCACCGCGCCCTCGAGGGGAACGATCTTGGTCTTGCCGATGTTCACGCCCACCACTGGGACATGGCGTCCGGCGCGGCGCATTCGCTCCATTCGGGACCGGGTTCTCTCCAGGCGCTGCCGCACTGCAGTGGCGCCGTCGTTGTTGAAGCCCATGCGGTTGATGAGCGCACGATCCTGCACCAGCCGGAAGAGGCGGGGCTTGTCGTTGCCGGGCTGGGCCTGGCCGGTGACGGTTCCGATCTCGATGTGGCCGAAGCCGAGGCTGGCCAGGGGAAGCACCGAGTGCGCCCCCTTGTCGAAACCGGCAGCAAGTCCGAAAGGTGAGGGGAACGTCAACCCCAGCGCCTGGGTGCGCAGCCGGGGCGCGGGGCGAGTCAGCTTCTCCAGCACCCGCGTGACTCCTAGGCGCTGAGCAGTCTGCAGTCCGCTGACGACCAGTCCGTGAGCCTGCTCAGGATCCAGACGGGAGAGGACGGAGCGGAAGATGAGCTGGTAGACCGGCGCCGAGGATGACATGAGAATCATCCTATCTGGGATGCACTCAGCCGCCCCTCAGGAGCAGTTTCTAAACTCGATGGCATGCCGTCCATCACCGAGCTTCATGAGCTGTCCGAGGACCTGCTGGAGGATGCTCCTGCGAACCAGTGGGTTGAGGACTACCTGCCGGGCTGTTCCCGCCGCACCCTCCCCCTGGGTGAGGACTTTGAAGGCCCTGTGTCCGCGACCTTGGTGCGCTTGGAGTCCGAGGGGCCTTCCGGCAAGCCCCGTGAGGCACCGGGAGCTCCGGTGCTGCAGATCCACGGCTGGACGGACTACTTCTACAACCTGCCGATGGCCACCGAATGGGCCCGTGCAGGTCACCGCTTCTACGCCCTGGATCTGCGCAAGTATGGACGTAGCCTCCGTGAGGGGCAGTCTCCGGGACATATTGAAGATCTCGAGGAGTACGACCAGGAGATCACCGCGGCGCTGCGGGTACTGCGGCAGGAGAATCCGGAAGCGCCCGTCCCGATCATTCACGGTCACTCCACTGGCGGTCTCATCGCCGCGCTCTACGCCCACCGGCATCCGCGCGACGTCGGTGCTCTGGTGCTCAACAGCCCCTGGCTGGAGGTGCCCGGTGATGTACCGGCGCGCACAGCCGCGGAAGGGTTGGTGGCACCGGTGAAGGCACTGAATCCGAAGGCTACCCTGAAGGTGCCGCGTCTAGACAACTACTGGGAGTCCCTCTCCGACCAGGCGCACGGGGAGTGGACGCTGCATCCGCGCTGGCGACCTCGTCAGCCCTTCCCCATGACGGTGGGGTGGTTGAAGGCCGTCTTCGCAGGTCACCGCCAGGTCCACCGGGGCCTGGACCTGCCCATGCCTATTCTGGTCCTGCTCTCCTCAGGGACGGTCTACCGCCGCCACTGGACGCAGGAGTACCAGGAGAACGACGGCGTCCTGGACGTGGATCTGCTGGCGCGCCGAGCCGTCAAGCTGGGCCGCTGCGTCACCGTCCTGCGGGTCCCGCGGGCCATGCACGACGTCTTCGCCTCCGAGGAGACAGTCCGTATGGGAGCCTTTGCCGAGACGGTCCGCTGGCTGCGGGCCTACGGTCCCGACACGGAGTAGGCCGACGCGGCCGCACTCAGCCGCGACGAACCTTGTCCACCGCTCCCCCGTAGCGCCTGTCCCGCTGGGCGTAGATTTCGATGGCCTCCCACAGCGTCGTGCGGTCGACGTCGGGCCAGAGCGTATCGAGGAAGACCATTTCTGCGTAGGCAGACTGCCACAGCAGGAAGTTGCTGATGCGTTGCTCTCCGGAGCTGCGCAGGAAGAGATCCACGTCCGGCAGGTCCGGCTCATCCAGGTGAGCGGCGACGGTGGACTCGCGGATATGTTTGGGACTGAGCTCTCCGCGGGCGACCTTTTCCGCAATCTGCTTCACGGCATCGGTGATCTCAGCGCGGCCCCCGTAATTCACGCACATCGTCAGCGTGGCCCGAGTATTGTGACGGGTCAGCTCCTCAGCGGCTTCGAGCTCCTTGATCACCGATCGCCACAGTTTGGGGCGCCGCCCGTTCCAGCGAATGCGCACGCCCCAGGAGTTCAGAACGTCCCGCTGCCGTCGCAGTACGTCCCGGGAATAGCTCATGATGAACCGGACCTCCTCCGGGGAGCGCTTCCAGTTCTCGGTGGAGAATCCGTAGACGCTGACGTGCCTGATCCCGGACTCGATGGCGCCTGCCATCACTTCCATCAGAGAGTGCTCTCCGGCACGGTGTCCTTCGGTGCGGGGCAGTCCGCGCTGGTTGGCCCACCGGCCGTTGCCGTCCATCACCACAGCTACATGGGCTGGAATGAGCTCCGGGGGAAGGTTCGGGGCCGTGGCGCCGCCCGCGTGCGGCCAGGGATCGTCATAGTTCTGAGGCGTCATCGTGCCTATTGTCTCAGGAGGCGGTGCTGATGCGGTGCCTTCCCGGTCAATGACGCGTGCCCAGGGAGGTCAGACGCCGGTCCAGATGGTGCTGGGCGTAGCTAGTGACCACGCCCGTCGCCTCGTGCCGGATATCCGGATGGATGTCGACGGTGTGCCCCCACTGTCCCTGCTGTAGGGCGTGCAGGAACCGGGCGGTCCCGTCGGGAATGGTCCGGGTCCCCGGGGGACGGCATGCCTCGCAGACCGGTCCCCCTGCTGCGGCGTGGAAGCCGGTGTGGGCGCCGGGTTGCCCGCATGCCGCACACGCCGACCAGGTGACCGCCCAGCCCGCCGCCGCCAGCGCGCGCAGAAGGTAGGAGTTCAGCACCAGATCTGGCGCATGAACTCCCCGTGCCAGCGCAGAGTAGGCGCCGTGGAGCAGATCAAACTGCTTGCTGTCGGAGTCGCCCGACGCTTCGGTGAGGCGCTCAGCCGCCTCAGCCATGGTGTGTGCCGCGGTGTACTTCTCATAATCCGCCGCGATGGCCGTGCCGTAGGATCCCCTGCCCTGGGCCTGGGTGATGATCTCCAGGCTGCGGCCGTGGACGAACTGCACATCGGCCACCATGAAGGGCTCCAGGGTGGCACCGAACTTCGACTGCGTGCGGCGGACACCCTTGGCCACGCCCCGCACCAGGCCGTTGAAGGCGGTCAGTGCGGTGATGATCCGGTCCGCCTCGCCCAGCTTCTGGGTGCGCAGCACTATCGCGAGGTCGCGCCAGCTGCGCGAGGCGAACGTGGATCCGGTCATGCCCTAAGAGTAGTCCTCAGGCGTCGCGAATAGCGCGGTTCACGCCAGAGATCACGGCCTTGAGGCTCGCAAGGGTCGTATTGGTGTCGATGCCCACGCCCCACAGGACCCGCTCTCCAATGGCCAGTTCGACGAAGGAGGCTGCCGCAGCGTCCCCGGAGGCACTGAGGGTGTGCTCGCTGTAGTCGAGCAGGCGGACGTCCACGCCGTCGGCCTGCAGAAGGTGGAGCAGTGCGGAGATGGGGCCGTTGCCCCTGGCTTCCTTGGTGGCCAGCTGGCCTGCGGTGTAGAGCTCGGCCTCCATGGAGAACTCCCCCTCGGGAGTTGACGCGGTGGTCACCGTGCCCAGCCGGTAGTGACCCCACTGCCGTGCATCCTCGTCCACGGGCAGGTACTCGTCCTGGAACATCTGCCAGATCTCTGCGGGGGTGACTTCTCCCCCGCCGGTGTCGGCGCGGCGCTGAATGACCCCGGAGAACTCCACCTGAGCCCGCCGCGGCAGGTCCAGTCCGTGCTCGGTTTTGAGCACGTAGGCCACGCCGCCCTTGCCCGACTGGGAGTTGACGCGGATCACCGCTTCGTAGCTGCGCCCGATGTCCTTCGGATCGATCGGCAGATAGGGCACGGCCCACGTGAGCTCATCGCGGTTTTTCCCCTCAGCCTCTGCCCGGGCGTCCATGTGGGCGAAGCCCTTGTTGATGGCGTCCTGATGGGATCCGGAGAATGCGGTGAAGACCAGGTCGCCCGCCCAGGGTGAGCGCTCCGGGACGGGCATCTGGTTGCAGTATTCGGCCGTGCGGCGGATCTCGTCCATGTCGGAGAAGTCAATCTGCGGATCGATGCCCTGGCTGAAGAGGTTCATGCCCAGGGTCACGAGGTCGACGTTGCCGGTCCGCTCCCCGTTGCCGAAGAGACATCCCTCGATGCGGTCGGCACCGGCCATGTATCCCAGCTCCGCTGCGGCGACTCCGGTGCCCCGGTCGTTATGCGGGTGCAGAGACAGAATGATGGAGTCCCGGTTGGCAATGTTCCGGTGGAACCACTCGATGGAGTCGGCATAGACGTTGGGCGTGGCCATCTCCACGGTGGCCGGGAGGTTCACGATGACCTTCTTCTCCGGCGTCGCCCCAAAGATCTCCACGACCTCATTGGAGATGTGGGCGGCGAAGTCCAGTTCGGTTCCGGTGAAGGACTCCGGGGAGTACTGGTAGACGATCTCGGTGTTGTGCCTCAGGTTCTCCTCGAACTTCTTGCACAGGCGCGCGCCGGTGGTGGCGATATCGACGATGCCGTCCTTGTCCTGCTTGAAGACGACCTCTCGCTGCAGCACCGAGGTGGAGTTGTACAGGTGCACGATGGCCCGGGGGGCGCCGTCGATCGCCTCGAAGGTGCGCTCGATCAGGTGCTCGCGAGCCTGGGTCAGCACCTGGATGTAGACGTCGTCGGGAATCTTGTTCTGCTCGATGAGCTGGCGGACAAAGTCGAAGTCCGTCTGCGAGGCCGCCGGGAATCCGACCTCGATCTCCTTGTAGCCCATCTTGACCAGCAGATCGAACATCCGGTGCTTGCGGTCCGGGCTCATGGGATCGATGAGCGCCTGGTTGCCGTCGCGCAGGTCCACCGCGCACCAGCGTGGGGCTTCCGTGATGACCTTGTCCGGCCAGGTCCTCTCCGGGAGGGAGACGGTGATCTGGTCCTGGAAGGGGGTGTACCGCTGGTACGGCATCGCTGAGGGTTTCTGGAGCTGACGCATAGGAACTTCCTTAGTGCTTCATAGAGTGAGCAATCGAGACTGCGGTCGAGCTGGCGACTGTGAAAAGTGCCGGTGACTCCGCAGCGGGGATTCGACCTGGAAGTTTGCCCGCGGTGACCTACACGCGCACAAGCTCTTCCCCGCTGCGGCGGAGAAGCTCTAGTAGTAGCGCGGTGTGGTGAATGCTCTGCACATCACAGAACCTAGCACGCCCCACGACGCCGAGAAACCCCTCCTGAAGCTCGTCCAGGATGTGGACTGGCGAGGTCCAGCTCAGAACCCGAGTCGGTTGAGCTTCTTCGCGTCGCGCTGCCACTCCTTGGTGACCTTCACGTGCAGGTCGAGATAGACGGGTGTGCCCAGCAACTTCACGATCCCCTCCCGGGCCTGGGCGCCGATTGCTTTGAGCCGGGACCCGCCCTTGCCGATGATGATGCCCTTCTGCGAGTCGCGCTCCACGTGGATGGTCGCGTGAATGTCCAACAGCGGCTTATCCGCAGGCCGGTCTTCGCGGGGATTCATCTCCTCGACGGTCACGGCGATGGAATGCGGAAGCTCGTCGCGGACGTCCTCCAGGGCCGCTTCGCGCACCAGTTCCGCCACCATGACGACTTCCGGCTCATCGGTGAGCTCACCCGTGGGGTAGAGCGGCGGGGACTTCGGCATCATGGCGATGAGCTTATCGGCGACGACGTCGACCTGCTCCCCCTTGACCGCCGAGACCGGGATGATCGCGGTGAAACCCTCGGCCTGCTTCTTCTCGCCGGCCAGGTGCTCTCGCCCCAGCTGGTCCACCGCGATCAGCTGCTCAGCAAGCTGGTCCTTCGGGATCTTATCCACCTTGGTCACCAGGGCCACCACTGGCTTGTGGGAGACCTTGGTCAGCTGGCCTGCAATGAACCGGTCTCCTGGACCGACTTTCTCGTCAGCCGGAATGCAGAATCCGACGACGTCGACCTCGCTGAGGGTGTCGACGACCAGATCGTTCAGCCGGCTGCCCAACAGGGTGCGCGGCCGGTGAAGTCCGGGGGTGTCCACCAGCACCAGCTGGGCTCCGGGCCGCTCCGGGGTCTGGGGCCGGTGCACGATCCCGCGGATCGTATGGCGGGTGGTCTGGGGCTTCGAGGAGGTGATCGCCACCTTCTCGCCCACGAGTGCGTTGGTCAGCGTGGACTTTCCGGCATTCGGCCGCCCCACGAAGCTGGCGAAGCCAGCACGGAAGTTCTCGTCGTACTCGGGGAACTCGCTCAGGACGGGGTCAGGCTCGGTCATCGGCACACTCACTCTGCGGGGTCGGTTTCGGTGGGGACAGGGGCTTCCCGCCCCAGGAACTCTTCCAGCAAAGCCTTTTGCAGTCCGAACATCTCTGTGCGCTCTGCGGGCTCATGGTGGTCGTGGCCTAGCAGATGCAGCATGCCGTGGGTGGTCAGCAGGCAGAGCTCGTCGCTAAGGGAGTGCCCGGCAGTCTCCGCCTGACTCTGAGCGACGGCGGGACAGAGCACAATATCGCCGAGAGTTCCCTCTGCGACAGGCTGCTCGGGACTGCCGGGACGCAGCTCGTCCATGGGAAAGCTCATCACATCCGTGGGACCGGGTAGATCCATCCACTCCAGGTGCAGGCGCTCCATCTCCTCCTCGTCCACCAGGGTCACCGACAGCTCCACTGCACTCCCCAGTCCCAGCCGGGCGTAGAGGAACGCCGTGAGATCGGTAAGCTCCGCCAGATGGGCGGCGGTGATGAGAGGACTCCCGGACTCGTCGTCGAGCGTTACGGTCATGTGCGAGAGCCCCCGTCGGCCTCGCGTCCGCGACGGGACCGGTTGACCCGTGTACGGTCCCCCCGGGCCTGCTCACCCCGGGCCTGGTAGGACTCATAGGCGTCCACGATGCGTCCGACCAGGGCGTGCCGGACCACGTCGTCACTGGTCAGGCGGCAGATGCTGATGTCCTCCACGCCCTCGAGAATGTCCAGCACGGTGCGCAGGCCGGAGTCGGTGCCGCGAGGCAGATCAACCTGCGTAATGTCTCCGGTGACCACGATCTTGGAGTTGAAGCCCAGTCGGGTGAGGAACATCTTCATCTGCTCGGCGGTGGTGTTCTGCGCCTCGTCAAGAATGATGAAGGAGTCGTTGAGGGTGCGGCCGCGCATATACGCCAGCGGCGCCACTTCGATGGTGCCGGATTCCATGAGCCGCGGGATCGACTCCGGCTCGATCATGTCGTGCAGCGCATCGTAGAGAGGGCGCAGGTAGGGATCGATCTTGTCGTTGAGCGAACCGGGAAGGAACCCCAGCTTTTCACCGGCCTCCACGGCCGGGCGAGTGAGGATGATCCGGTTGATCTCCTTGGCCTGCAGCGCCTGCACCGCCTTGGCCATCGCCAGGTACGTCTTGCCGGTGCCGGCGGGACCGATCCCGAAGACCACGGTGGACTCGTCGATGGTGTCCACGTACCTCTGCTGGTTGGAGGTCTTAGGGCGGATGGTCCGGCCCCGGTGGGAGAGGATGTTGGTGGAGACCATGCGCGCGCTGGTCTTGGCATCGGCCGCGCGGACCATGGTGGCGATCTGTTCGACGATCTCCTCGGTGGCCGTGGTACCCGAGGCGCCCAGCGTCTTCAGCTGCGTGAGGACTTCCACGATCTGGGAGACCTCCGAAGCGGGGCCGGCGACGGTGATGAGCTTCTCCCTCAGCCCGACGCTGGTGTCCGGGTAGAGGCCGGCCAGAATGCGCAGCGCCAGGTCCTGCACGCCGAGCGTGCGGAACATGGTCTCCGAATCGGCGAAATGGACGGTCTGCTCGGCGGTCGCCGTGGGAACCTCGGTAATGAGAACCTCGCTAGTGGTCGGTGGTGGTGGTGCTTAGTTTACGCCCGAATCCCAACGTCCCAACAGCAGCTGCGCGGTGGCCAGGGCCGCGGGACCCGCGGTGGAGGAGCGCAGTACGTTCGGTCCCAGCCGGGCGGAGGAAGCACCCGCTTCCCTTAGCAGGCCAAGCTCACGTTCGCTGATGCCGCCTTCGGGCCCGACCACCAGGTGCAGCTCATGGATCCCTTCCTGCGCGGCGGCCTGCTCCACGGCTTTGCGGAAGCTGGTTGTCTCGACCTCATGCAGCGTGATGACTACGACCCGGGAATCTTCCCGCACGGCAGCCGCGTACTGCGCGGTGGTGTGCAGGGACCTGACGTCCGGAATCGACGTCCGGCGGGTCTGTTTGGCGGCGGTGACGGCGATGTTGACCCATTCGGCGTGCTTCTTCGCCTCCCGCCCCTGCTTCCAACGTGCCACGGAGCGCTCTGCCTGCCAGGGAATCACGGCGTGGACCCCGAGCTCCGTGGCGGACTCCACCGCCTGCAGGTCGCGCCGGTCCTTGGCCAGAGCCTGTACGAGCACCAGCCGGGGCAGGGGCTCTGACTCATCATGAACTTCGCGGACCTCCACGGTGAGGGCCCCGGACCCGGTTTCCACCACGACGCCGGCAACTCGTCGGGTCCGGGTGTCCGAGAGCAGGACCTGCTCCCCCACCCCCAGACGCATGACGGTCGCCGCATGGTGGCCCTCAGCTCCATCGAGCACCACGGTCTGTCCCACTGCAGCCTCCTGCAGGGCATCGGGGGTGAGATGGAACAGGGGCGCGGTCACAGGGAGTCCCAGGCCTCACGCAGCTTCGCGAATACCCCGCGATGCTCGGTGGTGGATTCGCCGAGCTCCTCGCCGCGCTCCTCGGCCAGCATCCGCAGCAGCTCACGCTGCTTGTCGGTGAGCTTCGTGGGCGTCTCCACCTTCAGGTGAATCTTCAGATCGCCCCGGCCCGAGCCGCGCAGGTGCGATACGCCCTTGCCGCGCAGAGTCAGGACCTGGCCGGACTGCGTGCCCGGCTTGACCTCGACCTCCTCCTCGCCGTCGAAGGTCTCCAGCGTCACGGTGGTGCCCAGGGCCGCGGCAGTCATCGGCACGGTCACGGTCGCATGCAGGTCATTGCCTCGCCGCGTGAAGACCTCGTGGGGTCGGATGTCGACCTCAACAAAGAGATCGCCCGCAGGCCCTCCGGCCAACCCGGCCTCGCCCTCGCCAGCCAGATGGATGCGGTTACCCTTATCCACCCCGGCAGGGATCTTGATCTTCAGGCTCTTGCGCTCACGCACCCGGCCCTGCCCGTCGCACTCCTGGCACGGGTCCTCAATGATGTTGCCGAAGCCAGCGCATCGGGCGCACGTCTGAGTCTGAATGACGGTGCCGAGGATGGAGCGCATGGGCCGCTGGATCTGTCCCTGCCCGTGACAGTCGGGGCAGGTGGTCGGCGTCGTGCCCGGGCGCATGCAGGAGCCGTTGCACTCACTGCAGGTCACAGCAGTCTCGACCTCGATCTCCTTGGTGGTCCCGAAGACCGCATCGCGCAGGTCGATGCGCACACGGATCAAAGAGTCCTGGCCCCGCCGGGTGCGCGAGGCAGGACCGCCGGATCCTCCTCCCCCGAAGAAGGTCTCGAAGATGTCGCTGAACCCGCCGAATCCGCCACCTCCTGCACCGCCGAATCCGCCGGCCGGCCGTCCGTTGGGGTCGCCCGTGGTGTCGTAGTTCCGGCGCTTCTCCGGATCGGAGAGGACCTCGTAGGCGGTGCCCAGGAGTTTGAACTGCTCTTCGGCGTCCTCTCCAGGGTTCACATCGGGATGGAGCTTGCGGGCCTTCTTGCGGTAGGCCTTCTTGATCTCCTCGGCCGATGCGTCGCGGCTGACGCCGAGCGCCTCGTAGTAGTCAGAGCTCATGCGTGTTGGTTCTCACCCTTCAGAGAGTATGCGGGACAGGTATCGGGCCATGGCACGGACCGCGGACATGGTGGAGCCGTAGTCCATGCGCGTGGGGCCGACGACGCCGAGCTTGGCGCCCTCACCCCCGGGGCCGGTCGTGACGTACTCCGCGGCAACCACAGAGGTCTCGGCCAGGGAGTCGTGGGAGGTCTCCCGACCAATGGCCACGGAGAGCCCCCGCTGATCCTGCTGCATCTCGTGCAGCAGCCGCAGCAGCACGACCTGCTCCTCGAGCGCTTCCAGGATGGGTCCGATGGCCGGTCCCAGGTCACCGCCCGACTTGGCGAGGTTAGCAGTCCCGGCCATGATGATGCGATCCACTCGCCCCGCCTCAAGAATGGCCTCTACGGCGTTGGCGATGACCGCCATGGGCGGCTGCAGCGCCGGCTCCACGGAGCCGATCAGTTCATCCAGGGGCAGCGGGGTGGCTGATGCAGACCGGTGGTAGAGCTGCTCGGAGAGCCGCTGGCCGATGCGGTGCAGGGAATCCTCGTCGATGTCATCCGACAGCGTGACCATGCGCTGCTCCACCCTGCCGGAGGAGAGGATCACGATGGTCAGGGCCTTGTGCGGGCTCATCTGCACCACGTCCACGTGACGGATCTTGGCCGTGGACTGCTGAGGGTGCTGGATCACCGCGACCTGGTTGGTGAGCATAGCCAGCAGGCGCACGGTCTGCTCCAGCATGGACTCATAGTCGTCGGCGGCCTCGACCAGGGCATCCATGGCTTTGCGCTCAGCCTTTGAGAGCGGTCGAACCTCGGTGATCCGGTCCACGAACAGGCGATACCCCTGATCCGTGGGGATGCGCCCCGCGGAGGTGTGGGGCGCCATGATCAGTCCCTCCTCTTCCAGATGGGCCATATCATTGCGGATCGTGGCCGGCGAGACCTCCAAGTGATGGCGCTCCACAAGGGCCTTGGAGCCCACGGGCTCGCGGGTGTGGACATAGTCCTCCACAATGGCGCGCAGCACATGGAGCCTGCGGGTATCCGACACGTCACACCTCCGAGCTGAGTCATTAGCACTCGCGTTCTTTGACTGCTAATTCTACAAGCTTGTGCGTTGCTGCCCAGCATCCGCCACCCGCGGTTGCTAGGCTCCGAGCCTGTGACACCGAACTTCACCGACTACTCCTCCTGGGGCGCCCAGGACCTGAGTGAGAGACGACGACGCCAGTTCCGCCAGGTGCCCTCCGTGGCAGCTGAGCACGGCACGGTGGTGGAGGAGGCTGACTCCGGCTGGGTCGGAGCAGTGATCGGAGTCGAGAAGGCCGGCGGCGTACAGGTGGTTCGCCTGGAGGACCGGCGCGGCAAGGTCCGGGCGTTTCCGCTCGGCCACGGATTTCTCATTGACGGCGAGCCCGTGGAGCTGGCGCCCCCTGCACCACAGCCCACGACGGCGGCCGGCCCGACGCGCACCGCCTCAGGCTCCTTCGCGGTGGCCACTGCACGTGCCCGCACCGCGCGCGCCTCCCGCATCTGGGTTGAGGGGACCCACGACGCGGAGCTGGTGGAGAAAGTGTGGGGCTATGACCTGCGCGTGGAGGGTATCGTCGTCGAACCTCTCCACGGAGCTGATGACCTCGTGGCGGCGATCGAAGCGTTCCAGCCCGGCCCCCAGCGGCGCATCGGGGTGCTGCTGGACCACCTGGTCAGCGGCTCCAAGGAAACGCGCATCGCGGAGGCCGCGATGTCCCTGCCGGGAGCCCGCGGCAACGTCCTGGTGCTGGGGCATCCCTATGTAGATGTCTGGCAGGCCGTCAAACCCCAGCTGCTGGGACTGAAGCAGTGGCCCACCATTCCCCGCGGCACCGACATCAAGGTAGGGACACTGCGAGCCCTCGGGTGGCCGGCGCGGAACCAGCGTGACATCGCCCATGGGTGGAAGCAGATTCTTGGTCGGGTCCGAAGCTACGCCGACCTCGAGCCCAGCCTCTTGGGCCGGGTCGAGGAACTGATCGATTTCGTCACTGTCGAGTCCTGACGGGCCCTCATGCGCCGGCAGAAGGCTGCCAACACACCCTCTCTCACCAGTCTTCTTTCAGCCACCGCCCGTAGAATTAGTGACACTTCTGCACTGTCCCGCACGTCGTGAAGAAAGGCCCGATTGACTGTGTCCTCCCCGCTGAAAGGCTCAGGCCCCACCAAGGGCTCGGGTCCCAAAGCTCCTGCGCTGACCCCGGCCGAAGACCGCCGATGGGCCACACTGGCGCACTTCGGCGGTGTCGCCGGCTGCCTGCCGGCGCTGGTCATCTGGCTCGTCTTCCGCGACCGCGGTCCCTTCACCGAGCAGGAGTCCAAGGAGGCGCTGAACTTCGCGCTCCCGCTGACTGTGGTGATGGTGGTCTTCTACGGTATGGCCTTCATCCCCGGCATCGACTGGATCGGCAGCATCGCTGCTGTGCTGACCTGGGCCTATATGGCCCTTTCTGGACTCATCGGCGGTATCGAGTGCAATAAGGGCCGCCCCTACCGCTACGTGCTGAACCTGCGCCTGATCCGCTGATTACCTGCGGCGCCACAAAGCCCTGACCGCCTGTCACGGCGCCAGACGGCGAGTCACCGCGTCGGCCAGTAGGCGCCCCTTCAGGGTGAGTACGGCACGCCCTTCGGGGGCCGACGACGACGCATGGGCGGCCTGCTCCTCGATGAGTCCGTCCGAGACGAGCTGGTTCAGGACCTTCGCGGTGATCGGCTCCCCTCCACGACGGGCCCGCTGGGGAAGCCCGTTGTATTCGGCGACATCAAGTCCCTCACGGATGCGCAGGCGCAGCATCAGATGCTCCAGCACCACCGCCTCGTCATCCAGAAGCTCACGCCCATGGCCGGGCGAGGTTCCAGTCGCGAGTCGCTGGGCATAGGCCGCCGGGTGCTTGACGTTCCACCACCGCAGCCCCGCCAGGTGGGAGTGAGCACCCGGACCCGCTCCCCACCAGTCGGAGTCCAGCCAGTAGTTCAGGTTGTGCCGGGAACGCGTGGTCTCGGCGGTGGCGAAGTTCGAGACCTCGTACCAGTCATAGCCGGCGGCACTGAGCATCTCATCAGCCAGCAGATACTTGTCCGCCTGGTCATCAGGATCGATGTCAGGGAGTTCACCGCGTCGGATCTTGGCCGCCATCGCGGTTCCTTCCTCGACGATGAGCGAGTAGGCGGAGACATGGTCTGGGGCGCAGGACAACGCCGCTTCAAGGCTGACGCGCCAGTCCTCCAGGCTCTCCCCCGGTGTGCCATAGATCAGGTCAAGGGAGGTCTCCAGCCCCGCCGCGCGGGCCGCCGCGTGGGCTTTCGGCACATTAGAAGGATTGTGGGTGCGATCCAGCACCTGCAGAACCTTCGGCACTGCTGACTGCATCCCCAGACTCAGACGCGTGAAGCCTGCATCAGCGAGGATCTGCGCCGTCTCCGGGCTGACCGTATCCGGGTTCGCCTCGGTGGTGATCTCCGCACCGGGAACAAAGCCGAAGAGCTCCCGGGCTCGTGTCAGGATGCGGGCCAAGTCTTCGGCGGGCAGCAGGGTGGGCGTGCCGCCGCCGAAGAACACCGTGGAGAGCCTGCGCTGCGGGGCACCAGCGGCCTCGAGCACGCGTGCGGCTAACTCCAGCTCCGCAATCAGCGTATCTGGGTAGCTCGCCCGCGATGCCCCAGGACCCAGGTCCTCTGCGGTGTAGGTGTTGAAGTCGCAGTAGCCGCAGCGCACGCTGCAGAACGGAATGTGGACGTAGAGCCCGAAGGGCTTGTCAGCTCGCGCGTCCAGGGCCTCGCGAACGGCCGAGGGGAAGGAGCCGTCAGCCGGTACCGGGTCTCCCAGCGGCAGGGTCCCCGGCACCGGCTACTTCTTCTCCTTGGCGTTGCCTTCGTCAGAGCTGAGCGCGGCGATGAATGCTTCCTGGGGAACCTCCACCGTGCCGACCATCTTCATGCGCTTCTTGCCCTCCTTCTGCTTTTCCAGCAGCTTGCGCTTGCGGCTGATGTCGCCGCCGTAGCACTTGGAGAGCACGTCCTTGCGGATCGCGCGGATGTTCTCGCGCGCAATGATGCGCGAACCGATGGCGGCCTGAATGGGCACCTCGAACTGCTGGCGCGGAATGAGTTCCTTGAGCTTGGAGGCCATCTTCACACCGTAGGCGTAGGCGTGGTCCCGGTGCGTGATGGCACTGAAAGCGTCCACTTTGTCGCCCTGCAGCAGGATGTCGACCTTGACCAGGTCAGCCGCCTGATCTCCGGTGCCCTGCCAGTTCAGCGAGGCATACCCCTTGGTGCGCGACTTCAGCTGGTCGAAGAAGTCAAAGACAATCTCGGCCAGAGGCATCTTGTAGCGGATCTCCACGCGTTCCTCGGAGAGATAGTCCATCCCCTCCATCTGGCCACGGCGGGACTGACAGAGTTCCATGACCGCACCGATGTAGTCACTGGGCACAATGATGGTCGCGTCCACCACGGGCTCGCGGATCTCGTGAATCTTGCCCTCGGGGAACTCGGAGGGGTTGGTGACCTTGTGGACGGTGCCGTCCTCTGCCGTGACCTCGTAGACCACGTTGGGGGCGGTGGAGATCAGGTCCAGGTTGTATTCGGACTCCAGTCGTTCGCGCGTGATCTCCAGGTGCAGCAGCCCCAGGAAGCCCACGCGGAATCCGAAGCCCAGCGCTGTCGACGTCTCCGGCTCGAAGTTCAGCGCTGCGTCGTTGAGCTGAAGCTTCTCCAGGGCCTCGCGCAGCACAGGGAAGTCTGAGCCGTCGATAGGGAACAGCCCGGAGAAGACCATGGGCTTGGGCTCCTCGTAGCCGCCGATGATCGCTTCTGCGGGACGGGCCTGGCTGGTGACGGTATCGCCGACCTTGGACTGCCGCACGTCCTTCACACCGGTGATGAGGTAGCCCACCTCCCCCACACCGAGGCCCTTGGTGGCTTCGGGCTCGGGTGAGGAGACACCGATCTCCAGGAGCTCATGCGTAGCGCCGGTAGACATCATCTGGATTTTCTCGCGGTGGCTGAGTTTGCCGTCAACCACACGCACAAAGGTGACCACGCCGCGGTAGGTGTCGTAGACGGAGTCGAAGATCATGGCACGGGCCGGCGCATCGGCGTCGCCCACGGGTGCAGGGATCTCGGCAACAATCCGGTCCAGCAGCGCCTCCACGCCCTCACCGGTTTTGCCGGAGACTCGCAGCACATCATCAGGTTCGCACCCGATGAGGCCCGCGATCTCCTCGGCGTATTTGTCCGGCTGGGCCGCGGGCAGGTCGATTTTGTTGAGCACCGGGATGATGGCTAGATCGTGCTCCATGGCCAGGTAGAGGTTGGCCAGCGTCTGGGCCTCGATGCCCTGTGCCGCGTCGACCAGCAGAAGAGCACCCTCGCAGGCCGCCAGGGAACGCGAGACCTCGTAGGAGAAGTCCACGTGCCCGGGGGTGTCAATCATGTGGAAGGCGTAGGTCTGACCATCGAGCTCCCAGGGCATGCGCACGGCCTGGGACTTGATGGTGATGCCGCGTTCGCGCTCAATGTCCATGCGGTCCAGGTACTGGGCCTTCATGTCACGCGGGGTGACCACACCGGTCAACTGCAGCATGCGGTCGGCGAGGGTGGACTTGCCGTGGTCGATGTGGGCGATGATGCAGAAGTTGCGGATCGCTCCGGGATCGGTAGCGGCGGGCACCAGTGGGGTGCGGGCCTTGGGTGACACGGTGTGAGACGTCCTTTGCTCGCGTACTTCGCTTACTGACCCTCCATACTACGACGAAGGCCCCGCACGGTGATGCCGTGCGGGGCCTTCGTGCTGCCGGACGGTCCCTGCGGAGCAATCGCGTGGTTCCGACTTCAGGCGTGAAGGCGAGCCTCAGCTCGCCCAGAGCAGACGGACCTCCCGCCTGCGGGACCACCTTCAGGCCCGAAGGCGAGCGTCAGGTCGCCGAGAGGCAGCGGGGTTCCCCCGCTGCCGGAACAAACTCAGAGGCTGTTGACCAGGGCAGCCAGACCGGACTTGCGGTTGGCGGCCTGGTTCTTGTGGATGACGCCCTTGGAGACGGCCTTGTCCAGCTTGCGGGCGGCCTCGCGCTGTGCGGCCACAGCGGCGTCCTTGTTACCCTCGGCCACGGCCACGCGGACCTTCTTGGAGGCGGTCTTCACCTCAGACTTCACGGCCTGGTTGCGCAGGCGTGCCTTCTCGTTCGTGAGGATGCGCTTCTTCTGAGACTTGATGTTTGCCACGTAGTGGTTCCTTACTTCATCATGCGTTGGTAGACGGGCACACTCACCGGCGCGACGACGGAAGACTCTCAGGCGTGGGGTGCCGTGGCGATTCGCGCAGCTCGTCGGGTAGAGGGGCCCTAAGCTGCACGCAAATGCCGTCGCAGGGAGTGCAAGGTCCGGTAAGGACCAGTAGACACTAGCTCTAAATTTTAGCAGAGATCTTCACGATCGCTTTCTCCACCGCGTACTCCGGCGTGCGAGAGACGCCTTTGACCTCGGCATCTGCCTGAGCGACGGCTTCCACCGCATCCGCTGCCCGGGCGGGAGTCCACCGGCGCGCGGTATCCGCGGCTTGCTTCAGCTGCCAGGGTGGCACGCCCAGGGCTGAAGCGATCTGTGCCTGAGGGCCGCGATAGTCCACCAGCGCGGCGATCTGGCGGCCCTTTCGGGCCAGGGCGGCGGTGACGGCCACGGGAGAGACGCCGGTGGCCAGAGCGTGGCGGTACAGCCGGGTAGCGGCCTCTCCCCTGCCTTCAAAGGCTGCGTCGGCGACTTTGAAGGCGCTGGCCTCCACCCGTCCCCCGAAGTACCGGTCCACGTGCTCGGCGCTGATGTCCCCGGAGACGTCCCGCATAAGCTGCTGGCAGGCGCCGCCCAGGTCGGATAACGTGCCTCCGGCAGCCGCCACCAGGGCGCGCGCGGCTTCAGGATGAATGCTCCGGGAGGCAGCACGGAACTCCTGACGCACGAAGTCCAGCTTGTCGGCGTCGCTCTTGACCGGC
The DNA here is from genome assembly GCF_031432335.1 of Nesterenkonia flava. Classification (NCBI taxonomy): domain Bacteria; kingdom Bacillati; phylum Actinomycetota; class Actinomycetes; order Micrococcales; family Micrococcaceae; genus Nesterenkonia; species Nesterenkonia flava. The sequence continues at coordinate 158,044 of NZ_JAVKGT010000001.1, forward strand.
GAGCAGTCCACCACCACGGCGCGCTTGGACAAGGCGTCAAGCAGCTTCTTGCCCCGATTTCCGCCGGTGTGCCGAAAGATGACCGTGACGTCCTCATCGACCGGCTCCTTCAGGAAGGCGAGCGCGTCCGCGAGGAAGGTGTCATTCATTCCCGCCAAGTCCTCCGCCAGAATCAGCCGGGGCTCCCCGAAGAGCGACGGCGAAGCCAGCGTGGCCAGTTCACCGGAGGCGGCGTCGGCGACGTTGAACCGGGTGTACTCCAGTTGCGCGTGCTGCTGCCGGAGGGAGGCTTTGACCCGGTCCAGAGCCCGGGATGCCACGTAATCTTCGGAACCCTTGAACAGCATGAGCGGAGCCGGGGTCACCGTGCGGAAGTCTGCGCCGTCGTCCTTCTTGGCGCTGCTGCGTCCCCTCGGTGGTGCCATGGGAGAATCCTACTCCTCGCATGGGCGGCCATCCCATCCCGAGGCTATTCCGGCAGGTGCAGAGTTCCCCGAAAGTGCCGGCGGAAGCTTCCGTCGGCCCGCGGCTTCGGATTCCATCCCGTGAAGCGCTGCAGGTGGTCGCCGTCCTGCTCCACGGCGAAGGCCACGCGTCCCGGAAGCCGCACCGGCGCCTCGAAGGTGATCTCCCACCGATGCCCTGCCGCTTCGGGCTCGCGGCCTTCGAGCATCCTGGCCGCAGAGAACATGCCGTGAAGGATCGGCCCCGGCATGCCCAGCGCCTTAGCACTGATCCCGGAGAGATGAATGGGGTTGTAGTCCCCGGAGACGGCGGCGTAGTCCCTGCCTGCCTCGGCGCCGAAGCTCCACAGCGCAGTCTTCGGCGGAGGGATGAAAGGCTCAGTCACTTCACGCTGGTCACTCGAAGTAGGCCTGCCGGCGATGTAAGTGCCGCGGCTGAGGTAGGTAGAGGTGCTGCTCCACAGCACGGTCGCCGAAGACTCTTGCTGATCAGCGAGCCGGATCTCCGTGACGATGTCCACCTGGGTTCCGCGCCGGTGCGCTCGGGGGTTCCTGGCCCGTGCCTGAATGCGCAGGGCCTGACCGGCGAGCACTTGGTGCCGGTGGTGCACCTCGTTGCTCAAGTGCACCATCCCCATCAGCTGCAGGGGGAAGTTTTCCGCACTCATCAAAGCCATCTGCACCGGGAAGGCCGCTGTGTGGACCAGCACGGACGGCAGGGAAGCACGGTGGACGCCGTCAAACGCCTCTCCCCCGACCAGGCGGCGATACGCCTCCGCCTGGGCGACGCTAATGCCGGGATGCAGGACACTGACCGGGTCATCGGGCAGTGCGCTGAGGGTGCCGTTGAAGCTCAGCCGACTGCGTACGGCCCCTATCGCCGCACGGGCGTAGAGCCGGCTCAGTCGTGGGGGCCGGGTGGTGTCATCAGTGGTGGGCAGCGGCATTGTTCACGCTCCTACGAGGTTCTGTCCGCAGACCCGCAGGGTCATCCCCGAGGTTCCGGCTGCCGCAGGTGAGGCCAGGTAGGCGATGGTCTCAGCCACGTCTTCGGGCCTGCCGCCCTGGTTCAGCGAGTTCAGGCGGCGGGCCACCTCGCGCGTGGCGAAGGGGATCTTCGCCGTCATCTCGGTTTCGATAAACCCGGGCGCCACGGCGTTGATGCTCCCATGGCGCGCTTGCAGAGCCGGTGAGGTCGCCGAGACCATCCCGATGACTCCGGCTTTGGAAGCGGCGTAATTGGTCTGGCCGCGGTTGCCGGCGATGCCGGAGGTCGAGGCCAGGGAGACGATCCGGGGGCCGACGCCGGAATCCGTGCGGCTGAAGAGCTCGGAGGCGAGGAATGCCTCGTTCATGCGCAGCTGAGCCTCGATGTTCACCGCGATCACCGAGTCCCATCGCCCCAGGTCCATATTGGCCAGGAGCTTGTCGCGAGTGATGCCCGCGTTGTGCACCACGATGTCGAGACGTCCATAGTGCTGTTCAGCGTGCTCGAGGATCCGCTCGGCAGCGTCGGAGGCGGTGATGTCGACCTGCAGCGCGGTCCCTGAGACCTCGTTGGCCACGCTGGCCAACTGCTCCCCCGCGGCGGGTATGTCCACCGTGATGACATCGGCGCCGTCGCGGTGGAGCGTCCGCGCAATGGCTGCCCCGATACCGCGGGCCGCCCCGGTGACTACCGCGACCTGCCCCTGCAGCGGAGATACCCATTCCTGCGGCAGGGCCCCGGTGGTGCTCGTCACTGAGATGAACTGGCCGGAGACGAAGGCTGAGCGTCCGGAGAGCAGGAACCGCAGGGCCGCTGTGACGCTGGGAGCGGTGAGGTCCAAGGACTCTTCAAGCATGATGCCATTGGCCGTGCCGCCGGCGCGCATCTCGTGGGCCAGCGAGCGCGTGAGCCCCTCGACGCCCTTGCGGGCCGCGCGCTGAGCGGGATCCGCGGTACCGGCGGGATCCCTGAAGACCGTGACCACCCGCGCCGATGACCCCAGCTGCTTCAGCAGGCTTCCGAGTCCCAGCGCCGGCTCAGAGAGTTGCGCGGGGCGGGCCGCTGTGCTGAAGACCGCGACCACGGCGGAGAGCCGCTCGGAGGCGCTGATGCTGCCTGGGCCCACATGACGACGCACGTCGAGGTCCCAGCGCAGCAGGGTCTCCGCGACGTCGTCGGCCGCTTCCCCCTCGCCCAGGACCACGACTGGACCCGGGATCAGCGGGGCCTCGGGGTCGTAGCGGCGCAGGACTGCCGGCTGCGGCAGACCGAGCGCCTTGGTGAGCTTCCGCCCCAGGCCCGTGTTGGCGAATTCGGTGTAGGTGTCCTTCGGCATGCGTGCCTCCATCCCTAACGTCCCTCGATGATTGCGGTAATGCCCTGACCACCGGCGGCGCAGACGGAGATGAAGCCCAGCTTGCCGGGTTTGCCGTGCAGAAGTTTCGCCAGCGTGGCCACGATGCGGGCCCCCGTGGCAGCAAAGGGATGCCCGGCGGCCAATGAGGAGCCGGTGACGTTGAGACGGCTGCGGTCCACACTGCCCAGGGGACGGTCAAGGCCGAGCTTCTCCTGGCAGAACTCTTCCGACTCCCAGGCCTTAATCTGCGCCAGGACGGTTGAGGCGAACGCCTCGTGGATCTCGTAGTACTCGAAGTCCTCCATGCTCAGGCCGTGCCGGGCCAGCATGCGCGCGGCGGCGTAGGTGGGCGCCATGAGCAGCCCCTCCGCACCGTCCACGAAGTCGACCGCTGCCTCCTCGTAGTCCACGAAGGTGGCCAGCACCGGCAGATCGTGGGCCCGAGCCCACTCCTCGGAGCCCAGGAGCACAGTCGCCGCGCCGTCGGTCAGCGGCGTGGAGTTCGCCGCCGTCATGGTGGCCTCATCCCCCAGGTCCTTGCCGAAGACCGGACTCAGGGATGCGAGCTTCTCCAGGGTGGTGTCGGGCCGCATGTTGTTATCTCGCGTGACGCCCTTGAACGGCGTCATCAGGTCATCGAAGAACCCGTCCTCATAGGCGGCAGCCAGGTTCTGGTGGCTGGCGAGCGCGAGCTCGTCCTGCTCAGCCCGGGTGATGCCCCAGCGGTAGGCAGTTACGGCCATGTGCTCCCCCATGGAGAGCCCGGTGCGTGGCTCGTTGACTCCTGGTGCCTGCGGAGCAAGGTGTCCGGGGCGAATCTTGGACAGCGCCTTCAGCCGCTGCCCCACAGACTTGGCGCGGTTGGCCTCCATCAGGATTCCCCGCAGCTCGTCGGTGACCACGATCGGCGCGTCGGAGACGGAGTCGACTCCCGCTCCAATCGCCGAATCGATCTGGCCTAGTCGGATCTTGTTGGCCAGGGAGCCGATCGCTTCCATGCCGGTGGCACAGGCCATCTGCACGTCGAAGCCCGGTGTCGCGGGATCCAGCGGAGTGCCCAGCAGGGACTCACGGACCAGATTGAAGTTCTTGGAGTGCTTCAGCACCGCGCCGCCGGCGACCGCCCCGAGACGCTGCCCCTGCAGCCCGAAGCGGGCGACGAGCCCGTTGAGCGCGGAGGTGAGCATGTCCTGATTGGACGCGGTGGCATAGGCACGATGGGCGCGGGCAAAGGGAATGCGGTTTCCGCCAATGATGACGGCGTCTCGGACGGTGATCTCTTCCACAGCAACCTCCGTTGCGGTTCGGCACGGTCCCGGCAAGCGGGCCTGGGATCAGTATGGCAAGGTCAGGACTTGCTTTTATTACTCATGAGTATCTTAAACTAGTTTGTGTCGAGGGTCACACCCCAGGAGGTCACCATGACACACCACCCCGCACACCCCACCCCCGTTTCTTCTGATACTCCCGTCGTCGACCGGCAGGCCCTGCAGAATCTTCTGCTGGGCCGCTGGGCCGAGACTCGCCGGACCGCCAGGGACGTCCTGAAAGATCCGAAGTTCCACAAGATCGAGGGACTGACTATGGACGAGCACCGGCGACGCGTCCTGCAGCAGGCGCATCAGCTGGTGGAGGCCAAGGCCGTCCACCGCGCCTTCCCCACCGAGTTCGGCGGCGACGACGCCCACGGCGCCAATATCGCCGCCTTCGAAGAGCTGGTCACCGCCGACCCGTCGCTGCAGATCAAGGCCGGGGTCCAATGGGGCCTCTTCGGCGCAGCCATCATGCACCTGGGCAGCGAGGAGCATCAGCGCCGCTGGCTCCCCGGAGCCATGGACCTCTCGGTCCCCGGAGCGTTCGCGATGACGGAGATCGGACACGGCTCCGACGTCGCCTCGATCGGCACTACCGCGACCTTTGACCCCGAGACCGGCGAGTTCGTCATCCACACCCCGTTCACCGCGGCGACCAAACGGTTCCTGGGCAATGCGGCCCTTCACGGACGGGCCGCGGTGGTCTTCGCTCAGCTCATCACGCGCGGCGTCAACCACGGCGTGCATTGCTTCTACGTCGACATCCGCGATGAGCACGGAGACCCGCTGCCAGGCATCACCCTGACCGACGACGGCCACAAAGGCGGCCTGAACGGCATCGACAATGGGCGCATCGCCTTCGACCACATCCGCGTCCCGCGCCAGAATCTGCTCAACCGCTACGGCGACGTCGATGAGGAAGGCACCTACGCCTCCCCCATCGAGTCACCCGGGCGGCGGTTCTTCACGATGCTGGGCACCCTCGTGCAGGGCCGGGTCTCCCTGAGCGGCTCCGCCGTGGCGGCCAGCAAGCTGGCACTCATCGGCGCTGTCACCTATGGCAACCAGCGCCGCCAGTTCAACGCCTCCTCTCCCACCGAGGAAGAGGTCCTGCTGGACTACCAGCTGCACCAGCGACGGCTGATCCCCCGCCTGGCCAAGACGGTGGCTCTGAGCTTTGCGCAGGAAAAGCTGCTCGCCAAGCTCGACGACGTCTTCTCCGGCCGCGACGACTCCGACGCGAACAGGCAGGAGCTGGAGACCCTGGCCGCCACGATCAAACCCACCGCCACCTGGCACGCGCTGGACACCCTGCAGGAGGCGCGCGAGGCCTGCGGCGGCGCCGGCTTCATCTCCGAGAATCGCTTCGCGTCCCTGCGGGCAGACATGGACATCTACGTCACCTTCGAAGGCGACAACAATGTGCTGCTACAGCTGGTGGCCAAACGGCTGCTCTCCGACTACGCCTCGGAGTTCAAGGGCGCCGATGTGGGCGCTCTGGCCAGCTATGTAGCGTCTCAGGCGGGCTCCACCGTCATTCACCGCTTTGGACTGCGGCGGGCCTTCCAGTCCGTGCAGGACACCGGGGATGAGCGCCGCAGCGCCAACTGGTTCAAGCAGGAGGACGTCCAGCGCGACCTCCTGACGGACCGCTCCCGCCAGATGGTGATCGACGCAGCCTCGCAGCTGCGCAGCGCCGCGAAGCTCCCCCAGGCTCAGCAAGCGTCGGTGTTCAACGAGCACCAGTTCGAGATCATCAACGCCGCCAAGGCCCATGCGGAGCTGCTACTGTGGGAGTCCTTTACCGAGGCACTCTCAGAGATCGAGGACGAGGGCACCCGGCAGATCATGACGTGGCTGCGGGACGTCTACGCGCTGACCACCGTGGAGCAAACCCTGGACTGGTATTTGGGCCATGGCCGGATCTCGACCCACCGCGCCAAGACGCTCACTCCATATGTGAACCGTCTTCTGGCCCGCCTGCGGCCGCACCTGCAGGATATCGTGGACTCCTTCGGCTACGAGCCCGAGCACGTACGCATGGAGGTCACCTCGGGAACCGAGCTTCAGCGTCAGGACGAGGCACGGGAGCACTACCGCCGGCTGCGCGCCTCCTCCCAGGCACCGGTGGAGGAGAAGAACCTGGCACGGCAGAAGGCGCCTGTGTCCTGAAGCCTTCAGACTCCGCTCGGCTGCGGCACCTCCCGCTCGGGCTCCTTCGGACCTGAGCGGGAGACCGTCAGCCGAGCGGCAACCAGCAGCGCAATGCCCGCGGCCGTGAGGACCAAGGCGGCCGGCCAGGCAAATCCGCCCATCACGAGCACGGGCAGCAGGGCGATGATGGCAATGTCAGCGAAGCCGATCGGCACATAGGCCACCCCGTAGTAGTCCAAGGTCTTGGAACGCATCTCCGGGTCCACCACCCGCAGCAAGGCAATGCCCATGGCGACGGTGCCCGTGTTCCAGCCCCAGAGGAAGATGGACTGCTCCACCTGGTGATCGGTGAACAGGCGCTTGGCAACCAGGAAGTAGAAGCCCAGGATGAACAGCACGCCGAAGCCCAGCAGCAGCGCCAGGGGGCCCGCATAGGCCACCACAATCCCAGGGTTGATAGAGGCGATGCCGAAGGCGACGAGCAGATCGGTGGCCGAGCTGGAGGTGCGCTCGAACAGTTGCTGATCGAAGTGGCGCTGCGCCCGCACCAGCTTCAGGAGGAAGAGCACCACGAAGCCCAGCAGGAAGGCCACGGAGAAGGTGGGGACGCTGATGCCATCCCCCAGGTCGGAGAGCGCACTGGCCACCAGGTAGCTGATGCCAGCCACGCCGAGGATGAGCCCCGCATGGTAGATCAGCGGATCAATCGACATCGTGCTCACCGGTGAGACCCCCACCGATTGACGGCGTTCAGTGTGGACGATGCCGGTCCGCAGCTCCTCGGGCAGGTCTTTGAAGCTCTTCAGGTACGCGGTGCCCCCGCGCTGGGACTCGTACTTGATGATCATGATTCCGCCGATCACCGAGACCATGATGCCGACAGTTGCCGCCGTCATACCCAGGCTCTGAGCCTCAGCCCACTGCTCTCCGTAGACCTCGGCGATCGCTGCCGCGGTGCCGTGCCCGCCCATGAAGCCGGCGGCGAGCATCAGGCCGAATCCGTCGGGAATCTCCATGGCACTGAACACCACGGCCAGAACGCCCAGTCCGAAGAGCAGGCCCACTCCCCATTGCAGGGCGACGACGGCCTGAGAGACGGCCCAGGTGGTCACCACGTTCTTCGCCGCTTGGGAGAACGAGGCCAGCCGGGAGGTGAAGGGCAGCGCGGCGAAGACGACGGCGATGAGGATGCCGGCATAGTCCCCCAGAGCCTCGGAGAAGGGAATGACGCCCAGCATATGGGGGCCCAGCACCAGTCCCAGGACGCCGGCGATGAGGCTCGCAGGCAGGAAGAAGGACTGGATGATCCTCACCTTGGCCCGCAGGAAAGCGCCCGTCAGCAGCAGCAGGCAGATGAACCCGAGGTCGGTGAACAGGTTCCAGGCAGTCATGGAGCTCCTTAGACGGTGGTGGCTGGGTGGCCGGCGCGGGCCCGGTCCTGGGCGCGCAGGGCGCGCAGCAGGTGGTCCTGCTCCTCAATGATGAGGCGGCGCAGTGCTGCGGGGGCGTCGTCGTGCTGGTCGAGCCAGCGTCCGGACAGAAGCACCACCGGGTGGTGCTCGGGTGTGGTGTCCGCCAATGGCTCGGTGCCCGGGTAGAGACCTCGCACGACCCGGGTGGCCTGCCCCTGGGTCATGGTGTCCCAGACGGTGCGCAGCGCAGTGAAGTATTCCACCACATAGTCGCCGGTGAGTGCGGCATCTGCGGAAGTGTCGGTGCGGAAACCCTCGACTACTGCGGTGAGGTGATCGTTGGAGAGCTCCTGGCCCTCCTCATCCCGACCGCTGATGGCCTGGCGGAAGGCCGAGGCCTTGACGGCGGCTTCCGGGCGTGCCGCACTGGCGAGCCGGTGCGCGATCCGGCCGCGTGCCGTGGTGCGAGCGGAGAGCTCCGCGTCCAACTGGTCCTGGGTAACACGCCCGTGGGCGGCCAAGGCCTGCAAGAATGCCCACCGCAGCTCCTCGTCCACCGTGAGGCCGGCGATGCCGAAGTCCGCAGCGTTGCCGTCCAGCAATCCTGCGAGCAGATCAAGCTGCGAGCCCTCGCGCCGGCTGAGGACGGCCAGTGTCCGCGCCGCGGCCCGCTGAAGGTCTCCGTGGGACGCAGTGAGGAACTCCGCCAGACGTGCGGCGAAGCGTTGCTGCAGCTGGGCTCGCTGCTGATGAGGAGTAAAACGCTCACACGCCGCGTCCGCCTGCCTCAGCACGGTGGTGAGCACCGAGACCTCGGGCACCTGCAGCCCCAGCCGGCAGACGGCGTCGACGAACATCTCGGCGGGCAACTCGGAGTCTCGGGTCATGGACCATAGCGACGCCCACACCGTGGCTCTGGCCAGCGGGTCGGCCACCGGATACTGCAGCGCGGCAGCAACCGATTCGGGATCCAGGCTGAGTTTGGCGTAGGTGAGGTCTCCCTCGTTCGGCAGGATGAGGCGCGGGGATCCCACATCCGGCAGTGGGGACAACTCCGGGATGCGGGTCAGCCCCTCGGGTGCGTCTGGGCTGATCTCCACCGGTGCCGTCGCCGTCAGGTGTAAGCGTCCGTCGGAGTCCAGCGTGTGCAGGCCGATGCGGATCTTATGGGGGCGCAGCACCGTCTCTCCGGTGGTGGGATCGATGCCGGTCTGGCGCAGGGCGAGGGTGCCGTCGTCGTGGATTTCGGTGCTCAGCACCGGGATGCCCGAGGTCTGCAGCCAGGCTTGGGCCCAGACGCTCATGTCCCGCCCGGTAACCTCCTGGAGAATGCTCAGGAAGTCTCTCAGCGTGGCGGTGCCGAAGGCGTGCCGAGCGAAGTATCGGCGGGAGGCTTCGCGGAACGCGTCGCGCCCGGCGAAGGCGGCCAGCTGCTTGAGCACGCTCGCACCCTTTGCGTAGGTGATCCCGTCGAAGTTCTGGTCCGCTGCCTCCAGGTCGGTGATATCAGCCACGATCGGATGAGTGGTGGGCAGCTGATCCTGAACATAGGCCCAGGCCTTGCGGCCGCTGGCGAAAGCAATCCAACTGGTGGTGAAGTCCGTGGCTTCATCCACGGCGAGAGTGCCCATGTAGTCCGCAAAGGACTCTTTGAGCCACAGGTCATCCCACCACCCCATCGTCACGAGGTCTCCGAACCACATGTGGGCCATCTCGTGCAGGATCGTGGTGGCGCGCAGCTGGTGCTGGGCCTCGGTCGCCGCGCTGTCGAAGACATAGGACTCGGTGAAGGTCACCAGCCCGGGGTTCTCCATGGCGCCGAGGTTGTACTCCGGGACGAATACCTGGTCGTACTTGGCCAGGCCGTTGGTGCCGCGTCCCCAGGGGTAGCCGTAGGCGAACTCCTCGTGGAAGAACTCGAGTCCCTGCACCGTAATCTTCAGAATCTCCTCGGCATCGAGGTGTTCGGCCAGCGCGGCGCGGCACAGCACGGCCAGTTCGATATCGCGCCACCGGCCTGTGCGCAGGTGGTAGGGCCCGGCGAGGAGCGCGGTGATGTAGGAGCTGATCGGCTCAGTCTCGGCGAAGGTCACGGCGACGCCGGAGGCCACCTCCTCCCGCGAGATCTCCGGGGAGTTGGACCGCAGCTGCCAGTCCTCCGGTCCGATCAGGCGGAAGGTGAAGCGCGCCTTCATATCGGGCTGGTCGAAGACCGGGAAGACCCTCTTGCAGTCGGCCGGCTCGTACTGCGTGTAGAGATAGACCTGCCCGTCGGCAGGATCCACAAAGCGATGCAGGCCCTCTCCTGAGCGGGAGTAGCGGGACGTGGAGCGGATCTCCACCACGTTCTCCCCCTCCTGCAGGTCGCGCAGCAGGATGCGCGCCGTGCCTGCCTCCTGCTGGGGATCGCGTTGTTGGCCGTTGACGCGCAGCGAGTCCACCGATGCTCCGACGTAGTCCAGGAAGGAGAGGTCGGTGGCACCGGTGACGGAGAACTCCACCCGGGTGGTCACCGGATAGGTGGTCGCGCCCTCGGCAGCGGCTCCGGTGACGTCGACCTCCACCTCGTAGCGGGAGACGGTGACGGCCGCTGACCGGGCTGCCGCCTCCTCCCGGGTCAGGTTCTCCCGGTCAAGGGAAGGGCCGGTCGGCGTCGAGCTCAGGGGCGATTCAGGGGTCTCCATCTCAGGCATAGCCCCATTCAAGCATGTACCGCCCGGACTTCTTGCCGGGTCAAGGGAGGTCTCTGCCCGGGAGGGACTACAGGCCGGCGGCCGCTTCGCGCTTGGCGCGGAACCTATCGTTGATCAGGCAGATGACGATCGCGATGCCGAAGAGGACAGTCAGCGGCAGGGCGATGAAGAACATCGTGAAGGCCTCACCGCCGGGGGCGGCCAGCGCGGAGATGATGGCGATGACCATGACGACTCCCCGCCAGGACTTCAGGATGCGGCGCCCGGTCAGCAGCCCCATCATGTTCACGCCCACGAGCACGACGGGAATCACCATCGCGATGCCGCAGGCCAGGAAGAGGTGCAGAACAAAGGTGAAGTAGACATCGGGGGCGATGAGGTTGGCGGTGCCCTCGGGGTTCAGCGCAAAGAAGAAGCTGATCGCCTGGGGCAGCACGGAGTAGGCCAGGGCGATTCCGGAGAGGAACAGCGGCACTGCTGCGCCGATGAACCCGATGGCGTACCACTTCTCCTTCTTCTTCAGTCCAGGCATGATGAACGCCCAGATCTGGTAGAGCCAGACTGGCGAGGAGATGACGACGCCGGCGAAGAAGGACATGCGAATCAGCAGGTCCAGAGGGGACCCCACGGTGTTGAAGGCGATCTGCGTCAGGCGCCCATCCTCGCCGTCACCATAGGCCAGCACAGGATCGGCGAGGGCGGAGAACATCCAGTCGTAGAGGAAGAAGCCGCCCACAGCGCCCAGGGCAATCGCTGCCACGGAGATCAGCAGTCGCCGTCGCAGCTCCCGCAGGTGCTCTCCCAGGGACATCCGTCCCTCAGGATCACGACGACGACGTCCACGCTTGGACTGTCCCGATGTGCGGTCCTGCCGCGGGGACAGGTCCTTCTCCGCTCGCGCCACGTCCTGGTGGTTCACAAGCCTGCTCTAGGCGCGGTCGTCGCGCGGGGCGCGGGTGGGCTGCTCGGCAGCCGGAGCCTGGGCGTCGTCAGCGCGGCGGGAGGTGCCCTCGGCGTCGATGACCCGGCCCTCCACTGCGGGACGCTCCTGGGCCGTTTCACGATCCTTGGGGTTCTCATCCTCGCGCATGGTCTTCACCTCGGACTTGAAGATGCGCATGGACTCACCCATGGACTTGGCGAGCTTCGGAAGCTTGGGCGCGCCGAAGAGCAGAAGCACGATGGCCAGGATAATGACCCACTGCCAGCCTTGGATGTTCATGTCAGCTGTCCTTTCCTTGACCAGACTATGGTACGCCAGGCGCCTGAGTGGTCCATGCGCGGTACCTCAGTGCGCGGAACTGCTTAGGAGCTCGTGGGCGCGGCGCACGATGTCCTCGCGCAGGTGGGCGGGCTTAAGCAGCTCGATCTCGCCGCCGGAGTCCAGGCACAGCTGGACTGCCGACTCGGGGCTGCGCACATGAGTGGCGATGACGCGGCTGCCGCCCTGCTGGGTGACCTGACGCTCGGGCGCGTAGGCGTCTGCCTGTGCCGCGGAGGCTGCTGAGAAACGCAGGACGACGTCGATGGAGTCATCCCCGCGCGGGACGGCTGGTCGCGGTGCGGGAGTCTGCAGCAGCGCGCGGGCCTGGGTGGACCGTTCGTGGTCCGGCACCAGTGAGGCGGTGATGATGCGATGGAGCAGGAAGAGGCGCTCGCCCTGGGCCCTCGTGCACCAGGCGCGCACATAGGTGCGGGGGCCGTGGTGCACCAGCTGCACGGGCTCGATGAGCCGCTCACTGCGCTCTCCCTGCCCGTTCCGGTAGACCAGCTGGAGACCGCAGGACTGCCGTATGCTGGCCTGTACGGCTTCGCGGTCGGCACTGTGGTGCGCATCGCCCTCGTCATAGATCAGGGCCAGCGACTCGGCGGTGTGTCTGACCGTCTCGGGGACGATGTCAGCGAGCTTCCTCGCTACTGCGTCGGCCGCACCGGCCACTGCGGGCTCTTCGGTCAGCCCTGCCAGGCTCGTGCACCCGATGAGCAGGGCCAGGGCGCCGGGTGTCGTGAGGCTGATGGGGCGGCTGATGGCCTCCGCCGTGGCCCGGAGCGGAAGATCCAGGGTGATGGGAGCGTCCTGGGGCAGGTAGCTGGTGAGAAACTCTTGCAGGGTCAGGGGCGGAGAGGGCCGCACGTCGATGTAGTCACCGAATTGATCAGAGTCGAAGGTTCCGCTCTGCTGGATGCTCAGCAGGTCGCGTTGCAGCTGTTCGGGGCTCTGCCCGTACTTGGCCATGAGTTCGCTCGGCGGCACGCCGTCCTCGGAGAGCAGGTAGGCGGTCATGTTCAGGACCCGCTCGATCTTGGCTTCGGCGGGATCCGGTCCCCGGCTGACAGTCACCGGCCGGAGCCTGGGTACAGGCGGTGCTGGCTGGCGGTGCGCCTCGATCACGGCGGTCAGCTGACGAGCCGGGTCAGCCGGCTCGGAGGGGAACGAGCTCAGCGCCTCGTGGACGCTGAAGTCCGGGTAGAGCTCCCCCGCCTCGATTCTGCGTCGCAGGGAATCCGCCGCCTGGGCGTCGGACGCGCCCCCGGCCCGCACGGGCGAGTGGATGCGATCCAGGCGATAGGTGCGCAGCTGGTCCCGGTCCAGATCATGACCCACCAGGTACCAGCGTCCCCGCACTCCAAGCCCGAGGGCCACGGTGCGCCGCTGTGCGGGACCGCCCGTCGTCTCCCGCAGCGCTGTGTAGTCAAAGACCAGCGGGCGGCGCAGGCCGATCTCGGCGATCTCTAGAAGGCGATCGATTTCGCGCTCCGACCCGAGATCGACGACAGCAGGCGCGGCCGCACCGGCACCCGGCTCAGCGGCTTGGGACGGGTGCATCGACCCCTCGGAAGACTGGGCGAGCGCACGGGTGCTCAGCGCCCAGAGGGCATGGTCGAGCGCCCCGGCGTGGCGACTGGCCGAGAGCATGTGCCGGGCCTGCTGCAGGGCCAGCATCTCCACAGGGGTCAGGCTCAGGCTCTGGAGTCCGTAGGTGGCCGGATCGAGGCGATAGCGGTAATCGACGTGTCCCGTCGTCTCCGGCTCAGGAATCACGAGGCCGCAGCCGCGCAGATATGCTTTGTCGCGGCTGAAGGTCCGTTCCCAGGCGGACTCGCTCTGGCCCTGCGCTATGAGATCCCGGTAGGGAGCCACACGCTGGCGCAGCTGGGCTTTGGTCAGGCCGGCGCTGCCGGCTTCTAAAAGAGTGGCGGCAAGCGAGAAGGCCCGGGCGACACCGTAGTCCGCGGTGACGTCCTGGGCCTCCTCCGGGGCGTGTTCGGTCACTTCGCCTTGCGGACGCCCACGAGGTCGACGACGAAGATCAGCGTCTCATTGGGGCCGATCGCCGATCCGGCGCCGCGCTCACCGTAGGCCAGGTGGGGCGGGATCTCGAAGCGACGACGAGCGCCTTCCTTCATCCCGATCAGACCCTGGTCCCAGCCCTGGATGACCTGACCGATTCCGGCAGTGAAGTCCAGGGTCTGGCCGCGGTTCCAGGAAGCGTCGAACTCTTCGCCGGTCGACCACGCCACACCCACGTAGTGGCAGGAGATCTGGTCACCGGGCTCCACCGCCGGTCCGCCGCCGGGGATGAGCTCCTCCACGACGAGTTCCTGCGGCGGGGTGTCCCCGGGAAAGTCGATCTCAGGCTTGGTGCGGTCGTAGCTGCGTGCTCCGAATGACATGTCTTCTTACTCCTCGTTGCTCTCCGGCTCGGGGTTCTCGTTCTCCGCCTCGGGGTTGCCTCCCTGCTGCTCCTCCATTTCACGGAGCATCTCTTCCAGCTCAGCCATTTCTTCCTCGCTGAGGTCCATCTCGGGGGCCTGCTGCTGAGGCTGCTCGGGCATCGGGAGTGCTTCGACAATGTCGACGACGAAGATCAGGGCGCCGCCGGGACGGCCGTCGGCCGTGGTGCCGTCCTCGTTCTCCGCCTCACCATAGGCGTCCTCGGCAGGGATGACGAGCAGCACGCGGGATCCCACGTTCTGGCCGGCCAGACCCTCGGTCCATCCACCGATCACCTGCTGTAGGGAGAACTCGCGCGGCTGCGGGAAGGAACCGTCCTCGGACTCCCAGGAGTCGTCGAAGACCTCGCCGTCCTCCCAGCGCCAGCCCGTGTAGTGGGCCAGCACCATGTCGCTCTCCTCGACCTCGCGGCCCTCGCCCTGGATAAGCACCTCAGTGGCGAGTTCCTCGGGCGCCTCGGTGTCGCCGTCGTGCTCCTGCAGCTGCGGACGCTCACCCACGGTGTTCTCGATGGCGGGCAGGTCGCCGGACTGCTCCTGCACCTCGCCCTCGGCGTGCGGCATGGTCTGTTCTTCGATGGTCAGCAGGATGAACTGGTCCTGGGAGGGCATCTGAAGCTCCTCCGGGGTGTCCTCATCGGTCTCCTCCGGCTCCTCAGCCGGGGCATAGATGAGCACATCCGCGCCGACGCGCAGTTCGGGGAGGGTCAGTGCATCGTAGATCGCGGTGTTGGCGTCGTCGCCCTCGAGGGAGGGAAGGAACACCAGGCCCGACTGTCCGCTGTCATAGTCGTGCTGAATGATGTTCCCGTCCTCGGGGTCCACCGCTGCCGAGGAGACTTCCAGGATCGCGTTGGGGTGGATCTCGTCCCCCTCGCCCTGGTTGACCACGTAGGCGGACTCCTCGTCAACCTCCAGCGGGGAGTACACCATGACTTCGGGGTTCTGCTCGTCCGACATGTTGACGTCCACCTCGGAGAGCGCGGAGGTGTCGCCGAAGCCCTCCCCCGTGGCGTCCTCGCGCTGGGGCTGGCTCTCGGAGCCTTCCACCTCGTCGGGAGTGTCGTTGTCCGTATCGTCGTTCCCGCCGCACGCGGTAAGCATGAGGGCGAGGGCTGCGGTCAGGGCGGTGAGCTTGGCAGGTGAGTTCATCACGTGGAACTGTACAGCTTTCTGCTGGGGTTCGTCAGGTCATTCCGTTCAGATCAACGGAGGCTCGGCGTGCACGGGTGCGGTCAGGTGGTACTTCTCGGTCAGCGCCAAGGGCACACCTTGTGCCCTGCGTTGCCGGAGGCTCTGCTCCTGAAGCTGCGAGCTTCGATCGCCGAGGGTGTCCAACAGCGCCTCGATGCGCTCGTCCTGGTGGGCGAACGGGTCCTTGAGCATGATCGTGTCCAGCGGACGATCAGTCAGCTTGTGGTGGACCCAGTCCACGGTGTGCTCGGCTCCGTAGGCCCGTGCGGTGGAGAGGAACTCTCCGCGCAGGGCGGCACGAGTGGCAGGCGGAGTGATCATGGCGTGGGTGACGGCGTCGTCGTCAATCACGGAACTCACGCGTCCGCGACGGGCGAGCAGGTGGAAGAGACCCCGCTGGGGGTGCACGTCGTGGTAGGCCATATCAATCTGCTCCAGGCGGGGGTGGTCCCATCCGATGCCGTGCTTGGCAGCAACGTCCTCCACGAGACGCTTCTTGATGGCCCAGTCGATGTCCTGGTCGATGAGACCGTGATCCCCGGTCTCCACCGCTTCGCAGGTGCGCTCCCACAGCTCGAGGACCCGGTCCACATGCTCGTGGTGCGCGCCGTGTTCGGCCACGAACCTCTTGGCGCGTTGCAGGAGTCCCCGCTGCAGCTGAACCGCGGTCATCTCCTCTCCCCCGCGGATGCGCACCGTGGCCTTCCCGGTGATGTCGTGGCTGACGTGCCGGATGGCACCGATCGGATTCTCCAGCTCAAAATCACCGATGGGCACCCCGGATTCCACCATGCGCAGCACCAGGTCGGTGCTGCCGTAGCGCAGCAGAGAGGTGGTCGAAGACATCGAGGAGTCCCCGACGATCACGTGCAGACGCCGATGGTGAGCAGCGTCAGCATGGGGTTCATCGCGAGTGTTGACGATCGGCCGTGACCGTGTGGTGGCGGAGGAAATGCCCTCCCACATGTGATCGGCGCGCTGGGAGAACGCATAGTGGGCCTCGCGGTCCTCGGTGGCCGGGACCACTCGACCCGCGCCCACCAGGATCTGCCGGGTCACCAGGAAGGGAAGCAGGATCCCGGAAAGACGGCGGAAATGGGTGGTCCGCGGGATCAGGTAGTTCTCGTGGCTGCCATAGGAGTTGCCGGCCGAGTCAACATTGTTCTTCAGCAGATACACCTGGCCGTCAAAACCATCAGCGGCGATGCGCCGTTCGGCCTCCACGGCCAGCTCGTGCATCATCTGCTCGCCGGCACGATCCGCGGCGAGGAGGTCCATAAGGTCGGCGCATTCGGCGGTGGCGTACTCGGGGTGGGAGCCCACGTCGAGGTAGAGCCGCGAACCGTTGGGGATGAAGATGTTAGAGCTTCGCCCGTACTCGACCACGGGACGGAAGAGGTAGCGGGCCAGCTCATCCGGGGGAAGTCCGCGACCGCTGCTCGGACGGTGGGCCAGTCCGAATTCGGTCTCGACCCCGATGACGCGACGATCCACGCGCTACTGGCCGCCCTTCTGGACGAATCCCTTGACGAACTCCTCGGCGTTGGACTCCAGCACGGAGTCGATCTCATCCAGGAGACTGTCAAGCTCCTGCGCCTGAGAGGCCGCCTGGGGGTTGGCCTTGAGCTGGCCGGCGTCGGTGCCGGCCTCGTCCTCACCGCCGGGGCGGTGGGGCTGCTTCTGGGGCTGAGCTGCCATGGTGTTTACTCCTTACGGTGGAACAGATCTCCACACATAGTAGGGCACCGTCGGCCGGGTCTCCGGCGGCGGTCGGTGATCTTTCGAGGCCTGTCAGCGACTCACTCCTGGCCGAGCAGACGCTGCAGAGCGGCCACCAGCTCTGCCGGATCGGAGGCCTGCCGCATGACCGGCTCGGCGGCGACCCGGTTGCCCTCGGTGGGCTCGGAGAGATAGAGGCGAACCGGGGGGCTGACCGGATCGGGGCGCAGCAGCACCTGATCCCAGGACGCTCCGGCAACGACGCCGGCATGCTTGCTGATGAGCTCTCCCCTGAGCCAGGCGCGGGTTTCCTCGGGCGGATGTGCCGCAGCCCAGGCGATCTGGTCGTCCGTGAAGAGCCGTCGCATGCGTCCGGCACGGGCAAGCTTGTAGTAGAGCCCCTTCTCCGGGCGCAGATCATGGTACTGAAGGTCGATCAGGCCCAGGGTCGGAGCGTCCCAGTCGAGCCCGTCCCGGCGTCGGTAGGACTGCAGCACCTGCAGCTTGGCCACCCAGTCCACGCGGTCGGCAGCCCTCGCCGGGTCTTCGCTGAGGTCCTCGAGCACCTCCTCCCAGGCTTCAAGCACCTCGGCCGTCTCGGTGTCGGGGGCGGCGTGGGGCAGCGAGGGGGCCACCTTCTCCGCTGCCCGGGACTTGGCGGCCTCCAGGTAGAGGCGTTGGATATCGAGTGCGCTGAGCTGGCCGCGGCTTGTCCACACCCGGGTGGTCAGGGTCGGATCGTGGGAGATGGCCTTCAGTGCGGCGACCGGATCCTTCAGAGTCAGTTCGGGAGCGCGGCCGGATTCGATGAGGTCCAGCACCAGCGCCGTGGTGCCCACGCGCAGCCATGCCGAGTACTCGCTCATGTTGGAGTCCCCGATGATCACGTGCAGGCGCCGCCATGCATCGTGATGAGCGTGGGGTTCGTCGCGGGTGTTGATGATGGGCCGGCGCACCGTCGTCTCCAGACCGACCTGCTCCTCGAAGAAGTCGGCGCGCTGGGAGATCTGGAAGCCAGCAGTCTGTGCCTGCTGGCCGATCCCCACCCGCCCCGCGCCGCAGATGATCTGCCGGGTCACGAAGAACGGCAGCAGCCCAGCGACCAGGGCGTCAAAGGGCACCGAACGCGGCACCAGGTAGTTCTCATGCGCCCCGTAGGAGACTGACTTGTTGTCGGTGTTGTTCTTGTACAGCAGCACCTCGGGCGCCCCGTCCTCCTGCGCGAGGCGAGCTGCAGCGGCACGGGCGATGGAGTCCCCGGCGACGTCGTAGAGCACCGCCCGCTTGGCACCGATGGTCTCGGGTGCCGAATACTCGGGATGCGCGTGATCCACGTAGAAGCGTGCCCCGTTGCCCAGGACCAGGTTCATCAGCAGCTGCGGCTGGCCGGGCCGGGGCTGGAAGAAGTCGCCGCGCCAATGCGGTGAGCCCGGAGCGTGATATCCCTCAGTCCGAAGGTCCCCGCGCTCGGAGATGTCTGCCGGGGAAGGGTCACCGTCGCTGACGTTGCCCAGGGCGTCCCGCACGCGGCCCGAGCCTGCTTCCTGCTCCGAGGCGTAGCTGAGGGCTTCATCGGTGTCGGTGAGCTGGCTGGGGTGTGCGGCGGAGCGCGGCAGCACCCAGCCGCGGGCGTCGACCAGGGGCGACTCCGACTGGTAGTCCCATTCGGTGCCCGCCACCGCTCCCCCGGACTCGGTGACGTGCGCGGCGTAGGCGTTGACCAGTTCTATGGACAGTGCCACGTGGCTGGCCCGCGGATTGGCGGGAGCGTGGATCCCGTACTCGGTCTCGAGTCCGATGAGTCGGCGTGCGCTCATCGCAGGCTGCCCTCCAGGTTGGCGACCATGGCGCGCTGCTCCGCCATCTCGTCGGCAACGCCGGCGAGCAGGTGCTCCTTGGTGATGCCTTTGGCCTCCGTGCTCTGCCCGTGGGCGAGGAACTCCTTGATGGCGGCCTTCTTAGCCCGGTCCACGATGTTGCTGAGCACTGCGCCGGACATGAACTCGGCGTGGGCAGGGTAGACGGTAGTCACCACAGCCTCGATCAGCGCCTCGCGCGCGGCCTCATGGCTGCCGTGCTCGGCGACGAGGCTGGCCCGCAGCGGCACCTCGGCGCCCAGGTGGATCGCCAGGATCTCCCGGGCTCCGTCGGGTCCTGGGCGTTGGACCCGGATCTTCACATCCAGCCGTCCTGGTCGCAGGATAGCGGGATCGATCATGTCTTCGCGGTTAGAGGCACCGATGACGATGACGTTGTCCAGCGACTCCACGCCGTCGATCTCTGCCAGCAGCTGGGGAACAATTGTGGTCTCGACGTCGGAGGAGACCCCGGTGCCGCGGGTGCGGAAGAGCGCTTCCATCTCATCGAAGAACACCACCACCGGGTTGCCGGCGGAGGCACGCTCCCGGGCACGGGAGAAGATCACTCGGATGTGCCGCTCCGTCTCACCCACGTACTTGTTGAGCAGCTCGGGACCTTTGATGTTGAGGAAGAAGGCAGAGCCGGCGTCGTCCTCCCCCGCGCCCTCGGCGAGGGAGGAGGCCACAGCTTTGGCGATCATCGTCTTACCGCAGCCGGGAGGACCGTAGAGCAGAATTCCCTTGGGGGCACGCAGTCCGTGCTCGCGGTAGAGATCGGCGTGCAGGAAGGGCAGCTCCACCGCATCACGGATCTGTTCGATCTGTTCGCTTAAGCCCCCGATGTCGCGGTAGGAGACGTCCGGGCTCTCCTCCAGGACCACGTCCTCCACCTCAGACAGCGGGACGATCTCCGTGGCCGTGCCGGTGCGCAGATCGACGACGACGGCGTCCCCGACCCGCACCCGGGAATCCTCCTGGGAGGCTGCCGCGCCGGCGGAGAGCCGGACCACCCGCTCCTCCTCGCCCCGGGTGGTGACGACCAGGCGGTCATCGTGCAGGATCTCCTTGACCCGGGCGAGCTCACCGGTGCCTTCCGGCTCGAGCACCGCGATGATGGTGTAGTTCTCGTTGAGCAGCACTTCGGATCCCGGAGTCAGCTGCTCCACGTCCAGCAGCGGGGAGACGGAGACCCGCAGTTTGCGTCCCGAGTGCAGCACGTCGCAGCCCGGCGCGGCGGCAGCGGCGATCTCGCGACCGGCCACCGCCTCGTGGCTGGGCCGGTAGCCGATGATAGTGGCGAAGGTGAAGGGCGTCTGCCCGTCCGCTTCGAGGGCCTCCTTGAGCTGCTCGATCTGTCCCTTGGTCGCCTCAAGCAGGCCTGAGAGACGGTCATTGTGGCGCCCGGCGGTTTGCAGCTGCTGCTGCAGGTCACGCTGGCGCTGCCGCAGGGAGTCGATCTGGCGGTGGGCCTGGTCGAGTTTGGACTGCAGTTCTTCAGTCATCGCCTCGGTCAACCGGAACCTCCTTGGCCTTCTCGGCAATCTGCTGGGCGTGGGACGCGGCCCTCCGGGCCTTCTTCTTCGATACCACCCGAGTCTTGAGGCTGTCTTCATCCCAGCTGGCGTTCGGGTCATTGGCGCCCCAGGCCGCCTGGTCCTCGGCCGAGGGCTCCGAGACTTTCTCGCGCTTCTTCAGCTGCAGCGGCGTCTGGTCATCGGCCAGTCGCCGTGTGGAGATCAGGAAACCGGTGTGGGCCACCATGCGATGGTCGGGCCGGACGGCGAGTCCGTCCAGGTGCCAGGTGCGCAGCATGGTCTCATGCGCCTCAGGCTCGGTGAACCCTCCGTCTGCGCGGATGTCCTCGGCAAGGCGTGAGAGCTGCGTGACGGTGGCGACGTAGGAGACCCACACCCCGCCGGGGGCCAGGATGGTCTTCACCGTGTTCAGGCACTCCCAGGGGGCCAGCATGTCCAGCACCACCCGGTCGACGCTTCCGGGGGCCTCCTTCTGAGCGGCGAGCTCCTGCATGTCGCCCACCAGCACCTCCCAGCCGGGATGGGGCTGTCCGAAAAAAGCCTCGACGTTGCCCACGGCGATGTCGCGGAAGTCCTCACGACGTTCGTAGGAGTGCAGAGTGCCGGCGTCGCCCACCGCTCGCAGCAGTGAGATCGACAGCGCCCCCGAGCCCACGCCGGCCTCCACCACGTGCGCACCGGGGAAGATGTCGGCGACCTGGACGATCTGGGCGGAATCCTTGGGGTAGACCACGGTGGCACCCCGCGGCATGGAGAGCACGTAGTCGTTCAGCAGCGGTCGGAGCACCTGGTACTCATAGCCTGCGTCGTTGGCCACGACGATCCCCTCGGGCTGGCCGATGAGTACGTCATGGCGCAGCACGCCCTGGTGGGTGTGCCACTCTCCGCCTTCGGCGAGGGTGATGGTGGAGGGCTTGCCCCGTCGGTCCGTCAGCTGAACACGCTGACCGGGCTTGAGGGGTCCTTTGCGCATATGCGCACCGACGGGTCCTGATGAGGTGGTGATGATGGTGTCCTTCATGCGGTGATGGGAGCCGGCGCATTGGCCAGCAGGTTCTGCAGATCAGCGGTGCGCAGCCCGTGCAGGGTCTCTGCCAGGTGCCACTGGCCGGTGTCGGGCAGGGGCGTGAAGTGCGGGACGGCGAGCGTCACCATGCCCGAGGCTGCTGCCGCGGCGGTGCCCGGCACCGAGTCCTCGATGGCTACGCAGCGGGCGCGGTGAAGCTCCTCGCCGGTGCGCTCCGTGTGGTCGGCGGCCATCGTGGAGAATGCTGTGTGGTAGGCCTCAGGGTCCGGCTTGCCCGCGGAGACCATGTCCCCGGAGATGATGAACTCCAGATGATCCGCCGGCAGGGCGTCCACGATGGCCTGAGCCAGGGGCTTGAACGACATGGTCACCAGAGCGCAGCGCACTCCTGCGGCGTTGAGGTCCTCCAGCAGCTCGCGAGCCCCGGGGCGCCACGGGATCTGCTGGCGGCATCGGCTGATGACCCGCTGGGTGAGGTGGTCGATGATCTCGCGGTTGCCCATCGCGACCCCCGCCTCCTGGAGGATGGACGCACTGTAGGTCAGGGCCTGTCCGACCAGCAGCTGGGCCTGATCATGGGACCAGGTTCCCCCGTGGGCCTCGACGAGCTCATGCTCGGCTTCGATCCAATACGGCTCCGTGTCCACCAGGGTGCCGTCCATATCCCAGAACACAGCTTGCAGCGATGACATGGACTCCATCGTACGCTTCCCATCCTTGCCCTCGGTTACTAGTGTGAGGAACGTGAGTGAGGATTACCGCGATCCGGAAACCCCCGATCAGGACGCCCCCGCGCAGAGCGAGGACCGTGCTGCACAGCTTGCTGCGCTGCTGCGATCCTCCGCCGAGGAAGGCTCTGCTGATGCCCGGCCCACCGTGATGGTGCTGGCCTTCGAGGGCTGGAACGATGCCGGGGGTGCCGCCAGCGCGGCGGTCCGCTCTGTGGCCCAGGCGCTGGGGGCCGAGCTGGTCCAGAAGCTCGACGACGAGTCGTACTATGACTTCCAGTTCTCCCGCCCCAAGGTGGTCAACGTCTCCGGTCACCGGGAGATCGTCTGGCCCGCCGCCAAGATCCTGCGCGCCTCGGCGGAGGAGTTCGACATCCTCTTCGTCCACGGCGTCGAGCCCAGTTTCCACTGGCGGGCGTTCACCGCCGAGATTCTCACCATGGCGGCAGAGCATCACGTCGGCGCGGTCCTGCTGGTGGGCGCCCTGCTGGCCGATGTTCCTCACACCCGCCCGATTCCGGCACAGCTCTCCAGCGAGGACGAGCAGCTGCGCGACGCTCTGGACCTTGATGAGCCCACCTATGAGGGCCCCGTCGGGATCGTCGGAGTGCTCGCCCACACTGCCTACCAGGCAGGCATTCCCTCAATGTCTCTGTGGGCGGCGGTGCCGCACTATGTGGGACAGGCGCCCTCTCCGAAGGCTCAGCTGTCGCTCATGCGCAGCCTGGAGGAGCTCTTGGGGGTCACCCTCGAGACCTCTGAAGTGGCCGATGACGCTGAGGCGTGGGAACGCGGCGTCAACGAGCTCGCGGAGGAGGACGAAGAGATCGCCGACTACGTCAAGCGCCTGGAAGAGGCCACTGACACCACGAATCTTCCCGAAGCCTCAGGCGAGGCGATCGCCAAGGAGTTCGAGCGCTATCTGCGCCGTCGTCGTCCGCCCGAGGGCTGAGGCACTAGGACTCGCCTCTTCAAGGAGTCCTCCGCGCAGTCCTGCCCCGGGCCCGTGCCGTGCAACCACACCCCAGTGCAAACACACCCCGGTTCGCGCATTCGCCCCCACCTTAGGCAGCCCCGATCATGCCGAAAGGGGGTGCGACGCGCCCGGGTTGGCGGCTTCAGCGCAGGTCGATGCCCAGGAGCGCGTCGACGACGTCGACTGCCTCGCTCCGGCTCGTACCAGCGGCCATATGTCCGGCAGCCCACAGGTCCAGGGTGTCCAGCGCGGCGGGGGCATTGAGGTTGTTCCCCAGCGCAGACATGAGGGCGTACTGCAGCTCGCTGGGTCCTTCTGCGGCTGATCCCTCATGGGCCTGTGCCGCCGCGTCCTTCCACCGGGCCAGCCGGGATTCGGCCGCGGCAAGTTCCTCGGCGGTGTAGCTCCAGTCCTCGCGCCAGTGGTGTCCCAGAAGCAGGGTACGGATGGCCTGGGGGTCCACACCCTCCTCGCGCAGGCGTGAGATCAGAATGAGGTTGCCCTTGGACTTGGACATCTTCTCGCCGTCGAGTCCCACCATGCCGGTGTGGACATAGGTCTCGGCCAGCGGCGTCCCGTCGGCGGCGGTCGCGTGTGCCGCGGAGAACTCGTGGTGCGGGAAGCGCAGGTCGGACCCTCCGCCCTGGACGGTGAAGGGGGCGGGCAGATGCCGGCGGGCGATCACGGAGCATTCGATGTGCCAACCGGGCCGGCCCGCCCCGAGGCTTCCGCCGTCCCACTGGGGCTCGCCCTCGCGCGCCGCACGCCAGAGCAGGGGATCCAAGGGGTCGCGCTTGCCGGGGCGCTCGGGGTCGCCGCCGCGCTCGGGGAAGATCTGCTCCATGGCCGGGCGGTCGTAGCCGCCGACACTGCCCAGCCGCCAGGGAGTCGCCGCTTCGGCTGCGGAGATGTCGAAGTAGTAGTCCGACGTCGTCGCGCCCTCCCCCTCCGGCACAGCCACCTCATAGGCGATACCGGCAGCCGCCAGGCGCTCGACATCCTGCACGACGTCGGGGATGGTCTCGACAGCACCCAGATACGTGGTGGGGGGCACAACACGAAGTGCGGTCATGTCCTCGCGGAAGAGGTCGGTCTGCTGCTCGGCGAGGTCGCGCCAGTCCACTCCCGTTGCGGCAGCGCGCTCCAGCAGCGGGTCGTCAATATCGGTGACGTTCTGGACGTAGTTGACGTTCAGACCACAGGCCAGCCAGTAGCGCACGAGTACGTCGAAGTGGACATAGGTATTGGCATGGCCCAGATGCGTGGCGTCATAGGGCGTGATGCCGCAGACGTAAAGAGACGCAGTACTCTCCCGGGACTGCACGGGGATCAGACCCGCCCGCGAAGTGTCATAGAGCTCCAGACTCTCGGGGAGCGCCGGAAGGGAAGGCACGGAAGGGGTAGGCCACGATCTCACGCAGGGGTCCTTAAAACTCGCTGACAGTCCAGAAGTCGGCAACAGCGCGGCTGTGCCGTTTCATTCCTCGGGGTCTGAGGAACGCCTCAGTCCTGGTCAGTCCTCATCGAGCTCGTCGTCCAGGTCGTCGTCCTCATCGAGGACATCATCGATGTCCTTCTCCTCGTCCTCGTCGTAGAGGTCGAGGGGGGTGACTTCCCCGGTCGCGGCGAAGAGGGCGTCCTCGTAGGCTTCGAAAGCATCCGAGATGCCGTAGAAGGCCTGCTCCACAGCAGGGTCGTTCTCGCCGCGACGGTTGACCGAGGCCGACAGGTGCTCTTCCAGAGCGTTCGTCAGCGCGGAGAGTGCCACACGTGGATCCATGTTCATACGCTCACAGTACCAATGCGTGGTCAGCCCGGGTAGACCCCGGCTCGAAAGTTGTTATCGTGTTCAGCTAACCGGCCTCTCACCGGCCCTGACGGCAAGGAGAAACGATGGCGGCACAGCACTCCTCCCCCCTTCCCGCGGCGCGGTACACCACCCAGAACGGGGACGGCACAGGCTGGCAGTATCTGGTCCTCACCTGCCAGCCGCATGAATCTCTCGCTGAGGTGCGACGACGCATCGTGGACCACGCGGAGTACGGCAAGTGGGAGCTGCGGCGCTCCTCGATCTACTCCGGCGGGGTGCGCAAGTACTGGCTGCGCCGGCGCCTCATGAGGGTGGAGCGGACGTTGTGAAGTCCCGGTGGCGGGCACTTCTCAGCAGCCTCTCGGCCATGCAGTGGCTGCGACCTTCACGCCTGAAGATCCCTGCGGCGGAGGCCTGCCTACTGCTCGGCGAGGAACCGGTAGAGCACCCGCACTCCGAAGGTCAGCGCGTCCACGGGAACGCGTTCGTCCACGCCGTGGAACATCCCCGTGAAGTCCAGCTCAGCAGGCAGTCGTAGGGGCGCAAAACCGTAGCCGGCGATTCCCAGCGCTGCAAGGTGCTTGTTATCGGTGCCCCCGCCCAGCATGTAAGGCAGCACGACGGCGTCGGGATCCTCTTCGCGCAGGGAGTCGACCATCTGCTCCACGAGCGTTCCGGAGAACGGGACCTCCAGGGAGATCTCCTTGTTCATGGTCTCGAAGCGGACCTTCTCCCCCGCCAGCTCGGCCAGGATGGCGGCGACCTTCTCATCCTGCTCGGGCAGGTTGCGCGTATCGATGAGAGCCTGAGCCTGCCCCGGGACCACGTTGTGCTTGTAGCCGGCGTCCAGCACCGTCGGATTAGAAGTGTTCTGCAGGGAGGCCGCGAGGAACTTGGCGGTGGAGCCCGTGGCGTCGAGGATCTCCTGAGGATTCTCCTCGTTGAACGGAATACCGGTCAGTTCGGAGAGCTGCTCAAACAGCGCCCGAGTGGTCTTGGTGTATTCGATGGGCCACTCATAGCTACCAATGGCCGCGACCGCTTCGGCCAAGCGCACCACCGGATTGTCCTTCTGGACTGCGGAGCCGTGGCCCGCGGTTCCCTCCGCAATCATCTTCATCCAGTGCAGCCCCTTCTCCGCAGTCTGGATGAGATACGCGCGGGTGCCGGCGATGTCAGCGGAGAAGCCGCCCACCTCGCTGACGGCTTCGGTGGCGCCTGCGAAGAGCTCAGCGTGATTCTCCACCATGTACTTGGCACCGTAGTTGCCGCTGTCCTCCTCGTCGGCGAAGAAGGCCACCACGATGTCGCGTGCGGGCTGGTGGCCTTCCCGGTGCATGCGTAGGACGGCGGCCAGGATCATGGCGTCCATGTCCTTCATATCCACCGCGCCGCGCCCCCAGATGAGCCCGTCCCGGATCTCGGCGGCGAAGGGGTCCACGCTCCAGTCCTCAGCCTGGGCGGGGACCACGTCGAGGTGGCCGTGGACGACCAGTGCGCCGGCGTCGGGGTTGGTGCCCTTGATGCGGGCCACCACGTTGGCCCGTCCGGGAGCGGACTCGTAGATCTCGGGCTGCACGCCGGCCCGGCGCAGGACCTCCGCGCAGTACTCGGCAGCCTCCCGCTCGCCGTTGGACCGGCCCTCGCCCCAGTTGGTGGTGTCGATGCGGATCAGGTCCTGGCAGAAGGCGATCACTTCAGTCTCGGCCAGCTCGGCGGGGGTGGGCTCAGCTCCGGTGGCAGTCATAGTCGCGCCTCTATTCGCTCGGTAGGGGACGGTGTGCTTGCCACCCACACTATCGCCGTCGTGACCCGACTTGGGAGCTGTACGTGAGCTGGGGTAACATTGATCGTTGGTCATCTACGGATGGCCGGACGTCTTAACACCCCGAAGCTTCTGGCAAAATCCAGCGGCGCATGCAAAGGACACATTATGAAGGCTGATATTCACCCCCAGTACGGGCCGGTCATCTTCAACGACCTGGCCTCTGGCGAGAAGATTCTCACCCGCTCCACCGTCACCTCTGACAAGACCATGGAGTGGGAGGACGGCAACACCTACCCGGTGATCGACGTCGAAATCTCCGCTGCTTCTCACCCGTTCTACACCGGTAAGCAGCGCATCATGGACTCCGCCGGCCGCGTGGAGCGCTTCAACGCGCGCTTCAAGGGCTTCGGCGGCAAGAAGTAAGACTCCCCTCGAATCTCGATTCGAGATTCAGACTGCCGACGTGCTAAGCTTTCGTGGCTTCAGAAACGAAGCAGTCACCTGCGCGGGTGGCGGAATAGGTAGACGCGCTAGCTTGAGGTGCTAGTCCTCGTATAAGAGGGTAGGGGTTCAAGTCCCCTTCCGCGCACAGGGTAAGAGGCCCGGTCTAGTCAGGAGAGATCCTGATCAGACCGGGCCTCTTTGCTCCTCTGAGCATTCGCTGATGGAGTTTGACCACATTTCGGGCTCTCAGACTGCCGGGAAAGCAGAAGAATCCATCACCGAACGTGTTGCCCACCGTGCCTCTCACGGCATAGTCTCTAATGGCCCTCTGAAATGAAGGAGACATCGGCCCCCATGGCCTGCACCACCGCCTGCTGATTCAGCACCCTTCTGTGCTGCGGACGGGTGCCCGGGAAAGGACCGAGGAGTCCTTGCCCCTGTTTTTCGTACCCGAATTCAGAATCAGCCTTGGAGCACCCCATGGAACCGCTTAATCCCTCAGACCTTTCCCGAGCACTGATGAACGCCAGCCGGCGCGAAGCGTCCCAGATGAAGATCCCCTACGACCTCACGGGCCTTGATTGGCACAACCTGGGCTTTCTCGGGTGGACCGATCCTCACGCCCCGCAGAGGGCTTATCTCTTCGCCCCCGTCGACGGGGAACCCCTCGGCGCCATTCTTCGGGTGACACCAGCGGTCAAGAAGCAGACCATGTGCAGCTGGTGCGAGGACATCACTGAGGTGTCGGACGTGCGCATGAGCTTTGAGGGACAGCATGACCCTTCACGCTTCATTGCTGAGAGGGTTCAGCGGCTGCAGCGCAATATTGAGCAATTCCTGCGCCGGGTCAGGGACACAGACTGACCAGCGCAGACTGACCAAGGTCGCAGACAGCACGTCTGAGGCCCGGAATCCGCGGCAAATTTCGGGCCTCAGTCCCCTACAGACGCACCTTAGGTCAGCTTGCCCGTGAGGCGGCTCAGCATGGCCTCACTGGCGCGGTTCAGCCCCGTGATCTGCACGGACTTGCCGTAGTCGTGGTACTTGCGGACCACGGAGTCCAGCGCAGCAACGGTCGAGGCGTCCCAGAGATGTGCGGCGGAGAAGTCGATGACAACCTCCTGCGGATCGTCGGCGTAGCTGAACTGGTAGTAGAGGTCGTTAGACGAGGCGAAGAACAGCTGCCCCTGGACGGAGTAGTGCACACGCTGGCGATCCCTCTCTGCGGTGATCAGCTCCCGCGTCACGGCGGCGAACCGTGAGACGCGGTGGGCGAAGAGCAGCGCCGCGCTCAGCACCCCAACACCGACGCCGATCGCAAGGTTGTGCGTGACGACGGTGGTGACTGTCGTCAGAAGCATCACGGCGGTCTCGGACTTCGGCATGGCCTTCAGCGTCTCGGGTGCAATGCTGTGCCAGTCAAAGGTGATGAAGGCGACGAACACCATGATGGCCACCAAGGCCGCCATGGGTATCATCCCGACTACCTCCCCCAGGGATGCGACAAGAATCAGAATGAACAGTCCCGCGCAGAACGTGGAGATGCGCGTGCGAGCACCCGCAGCCTTCACGTTGATCATCGTCTGCCCGATCATCGCACAGCCGCCCATGCCGCCGGTCAGGCTCGAGAGCATGTTCGCCACACCCTGGCCCCAAGACTCTCGCGTCTTGTCCGAGCCGGTGTCGGTGATGTCATCGACCAGCTTCGCGGTCATCAGCGACTCCAACAGTCCGACGCAGGCCATCGCCAGTGCGTAGGGAGCAATTACCTGCAGAGTCCCCCATGTCAGCGGCACATCAGGGATGAAGAGCTCAGGAAGCGACGTCGGCAGCTCTCCGCGATCGGCAACCGTGGGCACCGCGAGGGCGAAACATGCGGTCACGGCGGTGAGCAGGACGATGCTGATGAACGGAGCTGGCACAGCCTGGGTGAGCCGCGGCAGAACGAAGACCACAAGGAGGCCCAGAGCCACCAGGGGATAGACCAGCCACGGCACTCCCACCAGCTCCGGGAACTGTGAGGAAAAGATCAGAATGGCCAGGCCGTTGACGAACCCGACCATGACCGAACGGGGAATGAAGCGCATCAGGCGGGCCACCCCCGCCAGAGCCAGCACCACCTGCAGCACACCGGCCATCAGGACGGTGGCGATGAAGTAGTCCAAGCCGTGGGAGGCCATCACGGGCGCGATGACCAGCGCTGTGGCTCCGGCCCCGCCCGAGACCATGGCCGGCCTGCCCCCTACCACCGCAATGCTCATGGCCATCACTACCGACGCGAAGAGACCCACGCGCGGATCCACGCCGGCGATGATGGCGAACGCCATGGACTCAGGGATCAGTGCCAAGGCGGTCACGAGTCCGGCGAGAACCTCGATTTTGAGGAGCCGGGGAGAACGCAGCGTGTGCCAGACTGATTGGCGCTGCAATGGCGAAGGAGAGTCGGTTGAAGCAGCCTGGGGCATAGAGCGGACTTTCAGGAGAGGGCGAGGCGTGCTCCGATACCGACCACCTGGCCTCTCCCGCAGAGAAGGTGCCGGCCGCGGTGGTCGATGAAGCTCAGCCGATGAAGAGGTTGCGCAGCATCACGAACAGCGCCACCAGGCCCAAGGTGACGATGACCGCGCGCAGGACCACGGGACTGAGGCGTCGGCCCACCCAGGCCCCGATAAGCCCGCCGATGGTGGATCCGATCGCAATGATCAGCACCACGCCCCAGAGGATGACTCGCTCGTCAGCATCGCGGAAGAGGTAGTCGACCACAATGTAACTGATAGCCGCCGTGAGGTTCACAAACGCGACCAGCAGATTCTTGACTCCGTTGGCCTGCTGCATTGTGGCGGCGAGGAAGACCCCCAGGATACCCATGAGCAGGATGCCCTGTGCCGCCACGAAGTAGCCGCCGTAAATACCGGCGAAGAAGACCAGCAGGATCAGAGGCCACCCCACGGAGGCGGAGGCCTTCTGGGCGGTGGTCTCGGCGTCGTCGTCGGGCTGGGGCGTCCCGGGGTCCGGATCGGCGGTGCGCTCGGCCGCTCGGCGCTTGACCCAGGCGGAGAGCTTGGGCTGGAAGATGACGAAGGCCAGTGAGACCACGATCAGGATGGGGGCGACGCGCCCGAAGACTTCTTCAGGCAGGGTGATGAGCAGCGTCGCGCCGATGACGCCGCCCACAAACGACGCCGGCACGAGCTTGGCGAGCACGGACCGCACCTGAATGATCTCGCGGCGGTACCCCCAGGCGCCGGTGAAGTTACCGGCGATCAGGCCCATCGCATTGGAGACTGTCGCCGAGACCGGCGGAATACCCATAGCCACCAGTACGGGGAACGTGACGAGCGTGCCGGAGCCCACCACGGTGTTGATGGCGCCGGCCCATACCGCGGCCAGCAGGATCAGCAGCAGAAACCCGAGGCCGAGGCCGTGAAGCTCAAAAGACAGCAGTGCATCCATGAAACTAGTGTTTCATGAACGCGGAGTAGCGGCCGTTTCGTTCCGTCAAGTCCAGCGGCATGTCGAAAGTGCGGCTGAGGTTCTCCGAGGTCAGAGTCTCCTGCAGCGGCCCCTGCGCCACGACTTCACCGTCACGCAGCAGCAGCACGTGAGTAAACCCGGGCGGGATCTCCTCCAGGTGGTGGGTCACCAGCACCGTGGCGGGGGCGTCCTCATGGGCGATGAGCTCACTGGTGCGGGCCACCAGGGATTCACGTCCGGCGAGATCCAGACCCGCACCGGGCTCATCCAGCAGCAACAGCTCAGGGTCGGTCATGAGCGCGCGAGCGATTTGGACCCGCTTCCGCTCTCCCTCAGAGAGGGTACCGAATGGACGGTCAAAGACGGTGCCGACGCCCCAGTCGTTGAGCAGCTGGAAAGCTCGCCGTTCGTCAAGCTGCTCGTACTCCTCGCGCCACCGCCCAGTGACACCGTAGGCAGCGGTGACCACCGCGTTCAGTGCGGTCTCACGCTGGGGCAGATGGTTGGCGATGGCATTGGAGCAGAAACCGATCCGAGGCCGCAGCTCGAAGACATCCACGGCACCCAGCGTCTCGTCCAGGATCTGCGCGGTGCCGCTGGAGGGGAACAACCGCGCCGCAGCGATCTGCAGCATGGTGGTCTTGCCGGCGCCGTTGGGGCCGAGGATCACCCACCGCTCATCGTCGTTGATGGTGAAGGAGACATTGTTGAGCAGCATTTTGCGCCCGCGGCGTACGGACACGCTGTCAAGGGAAAGGACGGCACTCATGCCCAACACCTTATCGTTCCTGCGGGACCTGAGA
Organism: Nesterenkonia flava; assembly: GCF_031432335.1. Classification (NCBI taxonomy): domain Bacteria; kingdom Bacillati; phylum Actinomycetota; class Actinomycetes; order Micrococcales; family Micrococcaceae; genus Nesterenkonia; species Nesterenkonia flava. The sequence goes on from NZ_JAVKGT010000001.1 coordinate 189,497, forward strand.
GCGGCCACGGCACAGCTTCGTCGGGGACACTGACGATGCCGCGACTGTGGGCTGCACATCGCATAGAGTGAAGTCGCTATGACATCCTCGCTCTCCCGCACCGCGGATTCCGCCGGTCGGCCTGGAACCAGTGCTGACCTGCCTGCCGGCTCAGTCGCCATGATCGCGGCCGAGACCCTCGACGCCGGGCTCCTGCGCTCCCTCGCTGCCGAATTCGCTCGCCGCGGCACAATCCATGCCACGGATACCGCTGAGTTCACAGCCGGATCCGGAACCGCTCGCCACCAGGTGAAGGCCGTGCGCTGGTCCCTGTCCATGGAGGACTCCGACGACGACTTCGGGACTCAGCTGATCGGTTCGCTGCTGGAGGACGTCGCCCACCAGCTCTCGGCCGACGGGCAGATCGTGACCACTACTGTGGTCCCCGCCCGCCACCGTCCCGTGGGGGATTCCGGAGAGCGTCTCATGCTCATCATGGACGTGGACTCCACGCTGATCGATCAGGAGGTCATCGACCTGCTGGCAGCCCACGCAGGCCGAGCCCAGGAGGTCGCGGAGGTCACGGAACGGGCCATGCGCGGCGAGCTGGACTTCGCCCAGTCGCTTCACGCCCGGGTCGCTGCGTTGAAGGACCTGCCCGAGAGCGTCCTGGAGGAGGTCTACCACCAAGTGACCCCCACCGCCGGTGCAGAGGAGCTGGTGGCTGAGTTCCGGCGTCGGGACTGGCCCGTCTACGCAGTCTCCGGCGGATTCCTGCAAATCCTGGAACCCCTGGCCGAGGTCCTGCAGCTGACCGGCTACCACGCCAACGACCTCCAGCTGCACGAGGGACGCCTCGCAGGGACCGTCGCGGGCGCCGTCGTCGACAGGACCGCCAAGCGAGAGCGCCTGCTGTCCTGGGCTCAGGAGAACGGAGTATCACCGCAGTCCGTCGTCGCCATCGGGGACGGGGCCAACGACCTGGACATGGTCACTGCCGCCGGCCTCGGTGTGGCGTTCTGCCCCAAACCCGCCCTGGCCGAGCAGGCTGACCTGGTGATCAGTCACCGCAACCTGCTGCTGGTGCCCTATGCGCTGGGCATCTCACGATGAGCTTTCCGCCGTGTGAACGTTCAGCAATAAGACTCTGACACAAGACGCATAGGCTTTCCCCCGGTAGGCTGGAGTGAGTTGCGGCACAAGGGGGTGCCTCCTTTCCGATCCACAACCATCACGTGAAGAACCCTTGGAGGACACTTAAGTGACCGATACCGCCGTGAATGAATCTGCCGTGTTCAATGATTTGGACAAGCGCGCCGTGGACACTCTGCGAGTGCTCGCCGCCGACGCGGTGGAGAAGGTCGGCTCCGGCCATCCGGGCACCGCCATGTCGCTGGCGCCTGCGGCCTATCTGCTCTTCCAGAAGGTCATGCGCCATGACCCCAGCGACCCGCACTGGATCGGACGCGACCGGTTCATCCTCTCCCCCGGTCACACCTCCCTGACCCTGTATCTGCAGCTGTTCTTCTCCGGCTACGGACTGCAGCTTGATGACATCAAGGCGCTGCGCACCTGGGACTCCCTGACCCCTGGCCACCCCGAGTACGGCCACACCGACGGTGTCGAGATCACCACCGGTCCCCTCGGCCAGGGTCTGGCCTCCGCGGTCGGGTTCGCCTACGGGCAGCGCCGTCTGCGCGGCCTGCTCGACGCCGAGGCCGCGCCCGGCGAGTCCCCGTTCGACCACACCGTGTGGGTCATCGCCTCCGACGGTGACCTCCAGGAGGGCGTCACCTCCGAGGCGTCCTCGCTGGCCGGCCACCAGGAGCTCGGCAACCTCGTGGTAATCTGGGACGACAATAAGATCTCCATTGAGGACGACACCGACATCGCCTTCACCGAGGACGTGGCCAAGCGCTACGAGGCCTACGGCTGGCACGTCCAGCGCGTGGACTGGCTGAAGACCGGTGACTACGTGGAGGACGCCGCTGAGCTGCAGCGCGCCCTGGCCGAGGCCAAGGCTGAAACCTCCAAGCCCTCCCTGATCGCGCTGCGCACCATCATCGGCTGGCCCTCCCCCAAGAAGCAGAACACCGGCGGGATCCACGGCGCCAAGCTCGGCGGCGAGGAGCTCACGGCCCTGAAGGAGCTGCTGGGCTTCGATCCAGAGCAGAACTTCCAGGTCGACGACGAGGTGCTCGCCCACGCACGTGAGGTCTCTGCCCGCGGCGCCGCCGCTCACGAGGAGTGGAACCGCAGCTACCAGTCCTGGCGCGAGAACAACCCCGAGAAGGCAGCCCTGCTCGACCGGCTCTCCGCCGGTGAGCTCCCCGAGGATTGGGAGAAGACTCTTCCCGAGTTCCCCGCCGGCGAGGACGTGGCCACCCGCGCCGCCTCCGGCAAGGTCATCAACGCCGTGGCACCCGTGTTGCCCGAGCTGTGGGGCGGCTCTGCCGACCTTGCCGGCTCGAATAACACCTTGATCGCCGGAGAGCCCAGCTTTGTGCCCAATGACCGCTCCACCGACAAGTTCGAGGGCAACCCCTACGGGCGCAACCTGCACTTCGGAATTCGTGAGCACGCTGCCGCTGCCATTACCAACGGCATCCAGCTCTCGGTGCCGCTGCGCACTTACAACGGCACCTTCCTGATCTTCTCCGATTACCAGCGCCCCGCTGTTCGCCTGGCTGCGCTGATGGGTATCGGCTCCATCTTCGTATGGACCCATGACTCCATCGGACTGGGCGAGGACGGACCCACCCACCAGCCGGTGGAGCAGCTGGCCAGCCTGCGCGCCATCCCGAACCTGGACGTGGTCCGGCCTGCCGATGCCAACGAGGTCGCCATTGCCTGGCGCGAGATCCTCAAGCGCAACGACCGGCCCGCCGGCATCGCCCTGACCCGCCAAGGCGTGCCCACCTACGCCCGAGGCGCGGCCGAGGCTACCGCAGAGGAATTCGGATCGGTGGAGGGCGCTGCCCAGGGCGCCTACGTGCTGGCCGAAGCCGTCAAGGACGGCTCCGTAGTCACCCCCGACGTCATCCTGATCGGCACCGGCTCCGAGGTCTCCCTCGCCGTCGAGGCACGTGAGGCCCTGGCCGAGAAGGGCATCGCAGCCCGGGTGGTCTCCGCCCCGTGCCTGGAGTGGTTCGCGGAGCAGGATGCTGACTACCGTGAGTCCGTGCTGCCTGCGGCCGTCAAAGCTCGGGTCTCGGTGGAAGCGGCCTCCCCCATGGGCTGGCGCGAGATCGTTGGCGACGCCGGACGCATCGTGGGCCTAGACCACTTCGGCGCTTCCGCCGACTACAAGACCCTCTACCGTGAGTTCGGCATCACCGCCGAGGCCGTGGCCGCCGCTGCGGAGGAGTCCATCCACGCCGCCGCGTCCTAAAGCACGGCACCCTCACCCCTTATCTGAAGCCCTCGACCGACGACGCCGGCACGTCCGGCAAGAGGAGACACCATCGTGACCGCTAACCCCAATACACAGGCTCTCTCCGATGTGGGAGTCTCTATCTGGCTGGATGACCTCTCTCGCGAGCGTCTGAACTCGGGCTCCCTGGCTCAGCTAATCGAGACCCACAACGTGGTCGGTGTGACCACCAACCCCTCGATCTTCGAGGCCGCACTCGCTGACGGCGAGGCCTACGAACAGCAGCTCGCCGAACTCGCCGCCAAGGGCGCCGACGCCGAACAGGCTGTCTTCGAGATCACGACCTCCGACGTACGCGAAGCATGCGACGTGTTCTCGGGCGTCTACGCCGCGACTGACGGCGTGGACGGGCGGGTCTCCATCGAGGTCGACCCGCGCATGGCCCGGGATGCCGACGCCACCATCGCCGAGGCCAAGCGCCTCTACGAAGCGGTCGGCCGCGAGAACGTCATGATCAAGATCCCCGCGACCGTAGAGGGCATCGAGGCGATCGCCGCGGTGCTGGCTGAGGGCATCAGCGTGAACGTCACGCTCATCTTCTCCCTGGAGCGCTACCGCGCGGTCATCAACGCGTTCATGCTGGGACTGGAGAAGGCGCACGCCGACGGTCTGGACATCTCCAAGATCCACTCCGTAGCGAGCTTCTTCGTCTCGCGCGTGGACACGGAGATCGACAAGCGTCTGGAGCTGGCTGCTGAGGAGGGCAAGCCCGGAACCGACAAGCTGCGTTCCAAGGCGGCCATCGCCAACGCTCGCCTGGCACACCAGATCGCTGCAGAGTCCTTCAGCTCCGAGCGCTGGCTGCTGCTGGCCGAGCGCGGCGGCCGCCCCCAGCGCCTGCTCCTGGCTTCCACCGGCACCAAGGATCCCTCCCTCTCGGACACGCTGTACGTCACGGAGCTGGCGGCAGCCGGGGTGGTCAACACCATGCCGGAGAAGACACTGAACGCTTTGGCTGACCACGGCGAGGTCGAAGGTGACACCATGACCGACACCTACGTGGACTCCAACCGCGTGCTCGACGGCATTTCCGCCGCCGGTATCAGCTACCGCGACGTGGTTGACGCGCTGGAGAATGAGGGACTGGAGAAGTTCGACAAGTCCTGGGAGGGCCTGCTGGCCACCATCACCGAGGGCCTTCAGCGCAACTCCTGAGGCCCTGGGAGGGCCGGTGTCGCACGGCGCCGGCTCTCCGCGAATCGTCACCTAGAGATATCCACGTCTTGATGCATCACGCGAAAGCAGGAGGACTATGAGCTCGCTGTCTCTGTCACTGATGGGTGCGGCCCGCGAGGCCGCCGACGCGCAGGTCCCCGGGTTGGTGGACCACGAGTTCGCCTCCCGGCTGGCGGCGAAGGACCACACCCTCTGGGGTGAGGCTGCCGAGGACGAAGCCTCCAAGCGCCTGGGCTGGGTTGCCCCCTTCGAGGACTCCCGTGCGCTGATCCCGCGCATCACTGCGCTGCGCGAGGAACTCGCGGGCGAGGGCGTTGACCGCGTGGTGCTGGCCGGCATGGGCGGCTCCTCACTGGCCCCCGAGGTCATCTGCGCCACCGAGGGCGTCCCGCTGGTAGTCCTGGACTCCACGGACCCGCAGCAGGTGGCCGCGGCGCTGACCGATCTCGAGCGCACCGTGCTCGTGGTCTCCTCCAAGTCAGGCTCCACGGTGGAGACCGACTCCCAGCGGCGCATCGTCCAAAAGGCGTTCGCCGACGCCGGCATCGACGCGCTCTCCCGCACCGTGGTGGTGACCGACCCCGGATCCCCGCTGCACGAGCAGTCCACTGCTGATGGCGTGCGCGCAGTCTTCGAGGCGGACCCCACTGTGGGCGGGCGCTATTCAGCGTTGACCGCCTTCGGTCTGGTCCCCTCGGGGCTGGCCGGAGCTGATGTGGAGTCCCTGCTGGACGACGCCGAGGATGCTCTGGAGATTCTTTCGGAGAACGACTCGTCCAACCCGGGCCTCCAGCTGGGTTCCGCCGTGGGCGGCACTTCTCCGCTGCGTAACAAGCTGGTGATCGCCGACGCCGGATCTCCCCTCGTGGGCCTGGGGGCGTGGATCGAACAGCTGCTGGCCGAGTCCACCGGCAAGGAGGGCACCGGCGTGCTGCCCGTCATCGTCGCTGACGGTGAGCCTGAGCTGACTCGGGACGCAGATGACGTGCTGGTGGTGGAGATCATCGACGCCGAAGCTGAGGACGGCTCCAGCGTGGACGGCGACGCCGGCGACACGGTGGTCTCCCCCCACGTGGTCCGCACCGGAGGAAGCCTGGGGGCACAGTTCCTGCTGTGGGAGTTCGCCACCGCAGTGGCCGGTTCTCTGCTGAGCATCAACCCCTTCGACCAGCCCGACGTCGAATCGGCCAAGGCAGCAGCCCGCACGCTGCTGGACTCCCCCGCCCCCGAGGCCGCCGAGCCTATCGTTGACGGTGCCGTGGAGATCCGCGTTTCCGGGGACGAATCCCTGCTGGCCTCTGGCCAGGCAAGTGTGACCGATGCGCTCCAGGCGCTGCTGTCCCGTCTGCCCGAGACCGGTTATCTCGCCGTGATGGCCTACCTCGACCGCACCTCGGAAAGCCAGCTGGAGGAGATCCGCCCGCAGCTTGCGGCCGCCTCCGGACGGCCGGTGACCTTCGGTTGGGGACCGCGCTTCCTCCACTCCACGGGACAGTTCCATAAGGGCGGGCCGCACGTTGGCGTATTCCTGCAGATCACTGCCGCATCCGAGCAGGACATCGAGGTTCCGGACCGGCCCTTCAGCCTGGGTCAGCTCATCTCCGCGCAGGCGGCCGGGGACGCGCAGGTCCTGGCCGGCCACGGCATGCCGGTGGTCCAGCTGCACCTGACCGACAGGAAGGCCGGCCTCGAACAGATCCTCGAGGCAGTGAACGCGCTGTGAGCGAGACCGTGGCTGCCCAGGGAACGCGCAACGGCCGCACGGCAGGCCCCAGCGCCATGGTGATGTTCGGCGTCACCGGTGACCTGGCGCGCAAGAAGCTGCTTCCTGCGGTCTACGACCTCGCCAATCGCGGTCGGCTGCCGCGCGGCTTCTCCCTGGTCGGCTTCGGTCGGCGCGACTGGAACGATGAGCAGTTCGCGGCCGAGGTACTCACCCACGTGAAGAAGGGCACCCGTACCGGCTTCGACCAGCAGACCTGGGATCAGCTGGCCGCGGGTCTGCGATTCGTGACCGCCTCGGGCTTCGACGATGACGATGCCTTCGCCCGTCTGGGAACGGTGCTGGCCGAGCTCGCGGACACCCGCGGCACGGAGTCCAACCATGCCTTCTACCTCTCCATCCCGCCGAACTCCTTTGAGACCGTGTGCGAGAAGCTCTCAGCCCACGGCCTGGCCCGCAGGGCGGAAGTCACCGGGCCGGTCGAGGGGCCAGCTGATCCCTGGTCCCGGGTCATCATCGAGAAGCCCTTCGGCCACGACCTCGACTCGGCACGCGAGCTCAATCGCGTGGTGGAGACGGTCTTCGCTGCCGACGACGTCTTCCGCATCGATCATTACCTGGGCAAGGAGACCGTCCAGAACTTGTTGGCGCTGCGCTTTGCCAACCGCCTCTTCGAGCCGCTGTGGAACAACCAGCACGTGGATCACGTGCAGATCACCATGGCCGAGGACATCGGTATTGGCGGGCGTGCCAGCTACTACGACGGCGTGGGAGCAGCCCGCGACGTGATTCAGAACCATCTCCTTCAGCTGCTTGCGCTGACTGCGATGGAAGAGCCCATCAGTTTCGACGCCGATCACCTCCGCCGCGAGAAGGAGAAGGTGCTCGAAGCTGTCCGTGTCCCTGAGGACCTGGCCTCGGCCAGCGCCCGGGGTCAGTACACCTCCGGTGTGCAGAACGGCCAACCGGTGGTGGGCTTCCTCGAGGAGGAGGGCTTCGACCCAGGATCCACCACGGAGACCTACGCGGCGTTCAAGCTGGACGTGCACACTCGGCGCTGGTCCGGAGTCCCGTTCTACCTGCGCAGCGGCAAGCGCCTGGGACGCCGGGTGACGGAAATCGCGGTGGTGTTCAAGCGAGCCCCCAACCTGCTCTTCACCGACACTACGGAGGAGAACTTCGGGCAGAACGCCCTCATCATCCGCATCCAACCGGATGAGGGAGCAACGCTGCGCCTGGGCTCCAAGGTCCCGGGGACTCAGATGGATGTCCGCGATGTCAACATGGACTTCAGCTACGGGCGCTCCTTCACCGAGGAGAGCCCCGAGGCCTACGAGCGACTCATCCTGGACGTGCTGCTCGGCGAGCCGCCGCTCTTCCCCAGGCACCGGGAGGTGGAGCTGTCCTGGCGGATCCTGGACCCGTTCATCAAGCGCTGGGAGTCCCTGGATTCCCAGCCCGATCCCTACGAGCCCGGCTCCTGGGGTCCGGATTCGGCCCACCAGATGCTCGCCCGCGACGGACGCGAGTGGCGCATTCCCTAACACTGGCGCCCACCTCGAGCGTCCACCTGACATGGAGCTGGAACGGCTAGCCTCGCCAATGACGAGACCCCCGAGGCGTAAGGACATCACGACCCATGGCCATTGAGATCAATCCCGCTGCTGCAGCCCCGCGCACGGAGTTCTTCGACGACAAGGACGCCCTGACCGCGGCCGTGGCACGGAAGATGCTTGCTGTCCTTCGGGAGACCAGCGAGGCTGACGGCGTCGTGCATGTGGGCCTCACAGGGGGCGGCGCCGGAATCGGGGCGCTCTCTGCGCTCGGTGCCCTGCTCCGCGAGGGCGCGTCCGCCCCCGACTGGGGGCGTGTGCACTTCTGGTGGGGAGACGAACGGCTTCTGCCGGCTCGCGACCCAGAGCGCAATGATCACCAGGCGCGCGAGGCACTGCTGGATTTCCTCGTAGCAGAGCACGGACTCCCCGAGGAGAACATCCACCCGATGCCCACCTCCGAAGAGGCCGCACATCCTGCGGCTGGCGCCGAGATGTACGCTCAGCAGCTGGAAGTTCACGCCTCCTCGGAGGACGCCGCTCCAGCCGGCGGAGCCTCAGCCCTGAAGATGCCGGGCTTTGCCCTCATGCTCCTGGGCGTCGGACCCGATGGGCACATCAACAGCCTTTTCCCGGGCAAGGCGGCCCTCCACGCCGAAGGAGCGGCCACCGTGGGGGAGGAAGACTCCCCGAAGCCTCCCGCCCTGCGGGTCTCCCTGACCTTTGACGCTGTGCACACCGCTGCTCGGGTCTGGACCGTGGTAGCCGGCGAGGACAAAGCGGAGGCAGTGGCCAAGGCTTTCGCCGAGACGACACCGGTTGAGGAGATTCCGGCTCGCAACGCCCGTGGGACGCTGGAGACGGTCTGGCACATCGATGCAGCGGCGGCCTCTCGTCTGAGCTAAGGACGGTCTCGCCCCTCCCAGCGCAGTGTACTGGGAGGTTCATCCATATATCACCCGGGGATCATCCCTCATTCACCGTGCGTTCACTTGTTCCTCCCACCATGAAGACGACAGTTTTCATGGACTGTGAAACGGTGAAATGCCCGTTCTTCGCGAGCGGACACGACCCGGAACAGGTGAATGCACGCAGTGGAGACCTCAATTGCGCTGGAGATCCCCGGAACCTTCAATGCGCGCGTGACCGCGACTGACTCCGCCGGCGCCCCGTGGCTCATCCGCTCCGCCGCGTTGGACGGCGTGACGGAAGCCGGTGCTCGGCGCCTGCAGGAGCTCGGCGTCACCACCGTCATCGACCTGCGCGAGCCCCTGGAGCGACAAGCACCGGATGCACTCGGCGCGGGGCACCCCGGCCGCCCTGCGATTCGCACACAGCGCGTGCCCCTCTATCAGCTTCCCGACGGGCCCCCGGCCACCGGCTCCCTGCGGGAGGTCTATCGCTTCCTGCTCACCGAACGGAGAGATCGCCTCGCCCTGGCCGTCCGGAGCATCTCCGAAGCTCCCGGCGTCGCACTGGTCCACTGCGCCGTGGGCAAAGACCGCACGGGGCTCGTCACGGCGCTGACGCGCCTGGCGGCCGGAGACGAGCTTCCGGAGATCCTCGAGGACTACGAGCTCTCCGGCGCACAGATGCCGGCCGCTCACCATGACCGCGTCCGCGCCGCGCTGAACTCGCAGGGATTGGATGAGGAGACCCTGGCCGCGAGTCTGGCCCCGCACACCCAGAGCCCCAGCGACGCTCTGGCTGATGTCCTCCAGGAGCTCATCATCGAACACGGCTCGGTGGAGGACTATCTGCGCAGCCGGGGCCTGCCCGAGGCCGCACTTGAGTCACTGCGCCAGAAGGAGACCGGACGGTGAGCCTGAGCCTCCTGCATCTCAGCGATATCCACGCCACCCTCGCAGGTCCGCTGCACGGCCGCGTGGACGGACTCGCACGGCTGACGGAGCTCCGTCAGCAGCTGACCTCCGCTCCGGTGAGGATCGACGCCGTCATCGCCCCGGGAGATCTTATCGACCGCACCTCTCCGGAGGCCATGCCCGCCGTCCTGAGAGCGCTGGACCAGGTGGCCGAAGACCTCGGCGCACCTCTGATTCCGGTGCTGGGGAATCACGACGTACCTGCCTTCGACCGCCTCTCCGGTCCCCTGGCGGCGGGCCATCGCAGTCTGATGCTGGGGCCACTGCGCATCATCGTCCTCAACAGCTCCTCGGGTTCCCTCGACGAACCCCAGCTGAACTGGCTCCGCCAGGAGCTCAGCCACGGATCCGTGCCGGAATGGGGCTCCGTGGTCTGCCTGCACCACAGTCCGCTTGCCTCTCCCGTCCCCGCACTGCGCGGGAAGGGCCTGCGCAACGGGCACGAGCTTGCCGAGGTGCTGACGGGCTCCGACGTGCGGCTCATCCTCACCGGTCATTATCACCACGTGCAGGCCGGAGCGCTGGCTTCCGTCCCCGTATAGACCGCTCCCGCACTCTCCTACCGCCAGATCCTGCAGCCTGGGCCCAGTCCGGTAGCCGGCGGGACAGACGCCCCCGGCTACTCCCTCATCCGGCTCGAGGCGAACTCGTGGAGCGCCACCCCGTACCCGCTGCGCGACACCGCCGCGCGGCTCTTCACCTCGGGGAGCCTTCCCGCCCACGCTGCTGAAGACCTGCCGGGCACTCCGCACATGACGCTGTCCTGACGCATCAACCCGTACCGACACACCACCATCGCCAGACACCAAAGGGGAACATTCATGGCACATCGCACCCGCAGCACCACCCTGCTGACCACCGCTCTGCTCTCCGGCCTGCTTCTCGCCGCCTGCGGCGACAACGGGGACAGCGCCGACGCCGGCTCCGAGGAGGGTTCGGGCCTCAGCGGAACCATCACCCTCTACACGTCCGAACCCCAGGAGAAGATCGACGAACTCATCGCCGACTTCAACGAGGTCGAGCCCGACATCGAGGTCGAGGTCTTCCGCGCCGGCACCGGTGATCTGACGGCCCGTCTCGAGTCCGAACTGGCCAACGGCGCGCCCGGGGCGGATGTCTTCCTCGCCGCAGACGCGCCCACGGTCGAAGGCTTCAAGGAGCAGGATCTGCTGCTGCAGATGGACTCGGAGGAAGCCGATGCCGTAGATGAGGAGTTCAAAGACTCCGAGGGCTACTACTACGGCACGCGCATCATCCCCACGGTCATTGCCTACAACACCAACGACGTCGACACCCCGCCCGCTTCTTGGCAGGAGCTGACCGACTCGCAGCACCAGGGCCAGATCACCCTGCCCAACCCGGCAGTCTCGGGCGCAGCAGCCTTCAACACCTCCGTCTGGTACCTGCACGAGGACCTGGGCGAGACCTGGTTCGAGGACCTGGGGGCCAACTCCCCCGTCATGCAGGACTCCAACGGTCCTGTGGGTCAGGCCGTGGCCGACGGCAGCCAACCCATCGGCATTGTGGTCGACTTCATGATGCGCGACCTGCGCGATGCCGGCTCCCCCGTGGAGGTCTCCTATCCGGAGGAGGGTGTGCCCTACATCTTCCAGCCCATCGGCATCTTCGAAGCCACCGATGAGCCCAAAGCAGCGCAGGCATTCGTCGACTACGTCATCAGCCAGCGCGGCCAGGAGTTCGCCGTCGGACAGAACTACCTGCCCGTGCGCGAGGACGCAGGAAGCCCCGAGGGCGCACTCGACCTGTTCAACAGCACCATTGGCACCAACTGATCTGATGAAGCGGACCACCCCCTCCGGCACGCCCACTGGGCCCCGGAGCGGGGATGTCCGCGTCCGGCGCACTTCCCGCCGCCTACCCACTCTTGGGGCTTTGAATGCCGGGCTGTGGTTGTTCTGCCTGGGGGTCATCCTCATTCCGCTGGGCACAGTGGCTCTCTACGGGCTCGCTAGCGGCCGCCTCAATGAGCTGGCCCGGGCCGACGTCGCACAGGCCGCGCTCAACAGCGTGGTCTCCGCCGTGGGATCCGGTGTCCTCGCCGTTCTCATGGCGCTGCTGCTCGTCCTGGCCATCGAGCACACCACCCTGACCGGACGCGCCGGTTTGCGCATTCTCGCACTGAGCCCCATGCTCGTCCCGCCCTTCATCGGCGCCATTGCGTGGGTGGGGCTCTTCGGTCCAGCCAGCTACATCAACCGCGCCGCCACCGAGCTGACAGGCAGTCCTCTGTGGGTGATCTACGGCGGCGACGGAGTGGTCCTCCTGCTGGCCCTGCACTCCTATCCCATCGCATATCTGCTGATCGCGGCTGCGCTGGCTCGCATCCCCGCCGAATTAGAGCAGGCCGCGAGGGCCAGCGGTGCCGGCAGCCGCCGCGTACTCGGGGACATCACCCTGCCGCTGCTACGGACGGCCCTTGTGTCCTCCTTCGTCCTGGTCACGGTGTCCAATCTCGCCGACTTCGGCATTCCGGCGCTCATCGGGGCCCCGCGGGGGTATGAGACCCTGGCCACCATCGCCTACCGGTTCGTCCGTTCAGGCACCGTCGAGAATCCCGTGCAGCTGGCAGCCTGCGTCGGCGTCGTCCTGCTGGTCATGGTGGCCGCCGGGATGCTCCTCATCCGGCTTCTGAGCAGACGCAGCTACGCAGTGGAAGCCGCCTACGCCCGAACCGAACCCATCCGGCTGCGTCGCCCCTGGATACTGGGCAGCGTCACCTGGCTTCTGGTGCTGTCCCTGACAGTCCTGCCGCTGTGCGCGCTCATGCTTCAGGCGCTGCTTCCAGCCCCCGGAGTGGCCCTGAGCTGGGAGACCCTCACGCTGAACAACTTCACCACCGTGCTGCAGAGCCGGTGGACAGCAGAGGGAGCACAGACCAGCATCTCCCTGGCCCTGGGCGCCGCGGCGATCACGGGGATCGTGGGACTGGCCATCGGCACCGTCGTTACCCGCACCCAGCTGCCCGGTCGCGGGCTGCTGCGCACCGTCTCGCTGATGCCCCTGGCAGTCCCGGGCCTTATCGTTGCCATCGGCTGGCTGCTGCTGGCGCCGCATCTGGGGCTGTTCAACACCCCGTGGCTGATCCTGTGCGCCTACGTGATGTCCTTCATCGCGCTCGTCGTCCAGGCGATCGAGGCGCCCCTGAAATCCACTTCCACCACTCTGGAGGAGGCCGCACGGATCAGCGGCGCTTCCCCCATTCGGGCCTTCACCGACGTGTCGGTGCGCTTGGCCGTTCCCGCCGCCTGGGCCGGTGCACTGCTGGTGTTCCTCACCGCGGTGCGGGAGCTGACCATCTCTGCGCTGCTCCTAGCCCCTAACGCCCAGACCCTGGGTGTGGCCATCTTCAACCTGCAGCAAGCCGGCTCCTTCGGCTCGGCTGCGGCGCTGTCCGTCATCGTCACGGTGGTGGGGCTGGTCGGCATGGGCCTGATCACCCGCCGGCTGCGCCAGCACTAACGAGAGGACTCCAGCATGACTACCTCACCTGCAGTGAAGCGTCCCAGGTTTGATGCCGCATCTTTTTAAGCTGAAAGGATGTAGCTATG